>CAYMPC010000001.1:0-82691 GCA_964392465.1 uncultured Methanosarcinales archaeon
AGTACAAGGTTCATCGATCTTTTTAGCTTCTAAAATAGCAGAAACATATATAGGGCCATCATCTCTGAAAATTAAATCGCCCGTATCAATTTCTTTAAGGAAAACACCCTGTGGATTTTCTGTTTGTTGTTGTTCTCCTGAATTATCCCATTGGCTCATATTGAAAAGCTGCGTAAAGTCAGATACACCTATTGAAATGCTTTTGCCCATATTTTTCATTAAATCAAATCCACCTTCAAGTATAAGTTTGGCTGCAGAAACATCACTTATCTCTGTTGTTCCTATTTGATTTATGAGATATACATTTGCGCCAAATGTTGCAAATAATGCTAAAACAAAAAAGATTATACCAAACATACAAACCCCCTTTAATATTTTTGATTCTGCGTATGTGGCACCATTGAAAAGAGTATAGATAATATAAGGGTGAAATGCAAACCTTATTCCTTTCAAAGGGTCTATATAATTGCTTAACATAGGGTAAACAACAAAATCAAAAAAATATAGGATAAATATTGTTTTTATTTTGTCTTCTGATTCACTATTTCCCATAACTCCTTTTACAATTAACCAAGGCAATATTAAATGAAATATTGCGCCAAGATTTCTAAAAGCTCCTAAAACACCAAATATGGCTATTTCTGCAGCCATGATAAAATACCAAACACCCTCTTTGCCTATGCCTCTTTTTAAAAAATAGATAATTAAAAAAATACAGATAAAAATAATCAGGGCGCTTACAAAAAGACGAAAAATTACATTTATGCCTACACCAAAACTAGCAACATTGATTCCATCAAATCGAAGGACAGTAGGCAAGTCTATAAACCATAGCAATAGAGAGATAATTAAGGCAAGAAAAACAGATCTTTCTTTATTTCCAAAAGTATTGGCTAGTACAGATCTAACACTCTCCTTTATATTCGCCATTTTACTCTGCTAACAAAATATTAAGCTCAAGAATATCCAGCTTTTCAGACTTTGGCCTAATCTCAACAGCATTATTTCCTTGCCTGACAAAAGAATTTACTGCTCTTGTATAATAATTATCAAAGGTTTCTATTTCTGTTTTGTATTCATTAATATAAATGACACCGCTTTTTTTATCATCGCTGTTTGTAAATAATAAACTAACATTCAAATCCGCCTTTCCGCTCTTAATTTTATCATATGTTTCTTTGTCTAGAATAAAATAATAAGTTGGAAAAATTGGTTTTTCAAGAGTTAATTTTCCTTCTACTGCATATATATCATAAAAACCTTTATTTGCAATAAACTGTAAATCGTTTTCTCCTTCTCTTATCCTTGATGCATCTTGTGGAGAAACTTTTGTAGGTTGGCCACAATCAGGTATGCTTGAATAGATTATTCTTTTATTCAAATAAATAACCATGGGTGAAACCTCACTTGACTTACAGTTTGCTATGAAAGATAGCTGGAAAGACTCTAAGTTTGCTTTTTCTTTTTCAGATATTACAAATACTTGCTTATTCTCTATTCCGCTGTTGTCAGTTATATCTGCTGTTATCTTCATGTTTTTAATCAAATACTCATTAGTGTTCCAAAATTCTACCCCGGGCCCAGAAACTTTAAAAACAAGGTTATTGTTTTGCTGAAGATAATCTTTAGGCAATCTTAAGGGAGGGGGACTTTCTGTTAGATATTCATCACTTGTCAATATTTTTCCATTTAGTATTATTGTCAATATCCCTTTATATTTTGGTATTGTAAAAGATAAAACAAAATTTTCAGTTGTATCAAAGTTGTCTATTTTAAAAGAGATATTTCCCTCTTGTTCTTCAAATAAGGATTTTTTTACATAAATTGTGTCAAATTCTATAACTGATTTTGTATCAGTTCTTGAAAATAAAGTAAAACTAGGAAAATCAATATTTATTTCATTTTCAGCAATATTACTTAATGTACCAGGTTCTTTACTCATAAGGATAGTGATGTCGTCTTTCTCTCCGTCATCAGCATTTGTTCGATTTTGTTCTAATAAATCTGCTCTTTCTGAAGGAGGGAGCATCAGGATATATATAACTAATGCAATACCTGTAACAAAAATCAGAAGAGAGATATAGGATTGTGGGGTTCCTTGCGCTTTTTTATTTATCATGTACTAAAAAAACAAGCAATTACATATATAAATCTTATCATTTTCTATATCTTTATGAAGGTTCTTGTTAGAGATTATAAAAAAAGCTTTGTAAAATTAAAAATCGAAAACATGGACGATTTGTGGTATTTGACCTATCTTATTGAGAAAGGAGACAAGATAAAAGCATTTACTTTCAGAAAAATTAAACTTGGAAAAGATGACGAAAGAAATTCAAAAGTTATAAAAAAACCAGTTGTAATTTCTCTAGATGTAGAAAAAATAGAATTTGCCAAATATTCAAATGTTTTAAGGGTCTCAGGGATTATATCAGAAGCACCCGAGGATATACCTTTAGGAAGCCATCACACAATAGGTTTAGAGGAAAATTCAGAATTTTCCTTGCAAAAAAACAAGTTTTTAAAATATCAAATTGAAAAACTAGAAGAATCTGCAGCAGAATCAAAAGATAAAATAATGGTTTGTGTTCATGATAGAGAAGAGGCCTATTTTGCTCTTTTAAAGAAATATGGGTTTGAATTACTTACAGAAATAAAAGGGAACGTTACAAAAAAAGCAGACATCAAGGCAGAATCTAGTGACTTTTTTAAAACAATCAAAGAAACAATAATCGAATATGATACTCGGCATAAATATACTAGCATCATAATAGCAAGCCCCGGTTTTTGGAAAGATTATATCCAAAAACAAATAACTGAGCAGGACTTAAAGAAGAAAGTGTTTTATGCAACATGTTCCTCAGTGGGAATAAATGGAATCAATGAAGTAATAAGAAGACCAGAAGTTCAAACAGTATTGAAAAAAGAAAAATTTGCAAAAGAAATGGAAAAAGTAGAAGAGCTATTGGCAGAAATATCAAAGCAAGGAAAATCTGAATATGGCATAAAAAAAATAAAAGAAGCAATTGAGATGGGAGCTGTTTCTGAGTTATTATTAACAGATAATTTTATTCAGAAAAAAAGACAGGAAGATAAATTTGAAGATATAGAAAAAATTATGAAAGCCGTAGAGGTAATAAATGGAGATATTCATATAATAAGTTCTGAGCATGAAGGAGGCAGAAAATTAGACGGATTAGGGGGGATTGCAGCCTTGTTAAGATATAAGACAAATTACTAAGTTCTATAATCTTTTATTTTCTTTCAACCACTTTCCCCTTTCAATCAAAGCTTTCATTACAACAGCAGATTTATAAGGATTATTGAAATCAGGAACATTATTTGCTTCAAGTATTTCAATAGCCCTTCTTGTAAATTTTCCACCCATATAACTTGTAATTATTGGCTTTTTTGAAAATTTTTTTTTTGCATCAATAACAGCTTCGGCATCTAATATAGATTCTGTCATTGTCTGTAAAGTCTGAATTACAATTAAACCATATATATCTTCTTGCGCAAGAAGGGCATTTATTGAAACAACATATCTATCATGCAAGGCATCTCCTATTAAATCCAAAGGGTTATTTCTAGAATAAGCATGATGCATCTTTCCTGAATCTTCTAGTTTTTCTATTGTCTTTTTAGAAAGTTCTACAAGCTTAATCCCCATAATTTCACAATGATCAGCACAAAGAACACCAGCACCTCCTCCATTAGTAATAATAGCAATTTTATTTTCTTTACATGGTGGTTGTTTTGCTAATGCATCTGATATTTCAAATAATTCTTCAACATTCTCTGCAATATGAACACCAGATTGTTTAAATGCCGCTTTATAAATCTCAAAACTTCCAGCAAGACTTCCAGTATGGCTTCCAACAGCCTTCATTCCAGTTTCACTTCTTCCTGCTTTTAATGCGACAATTGGTTTTTTCATTGAAACTCTCTTGGCAATTCTCATAAATTTTTTTCCATCTTTAAGTCCCTCTATATAAAGGGCAACACATTTTGTTTTTTCATCTTTCTCAGCCCACAAAAGAAAATCACCAATATCCAAATCAGACTGGTTTCCCAAACTTACTATAGCGCTAAATCCGTATGTTCTTTCTAAAGACCAATCAATCACACTATCAACTAACGCACCAGATTGTGAGAAAAATGCAACTTCCCCTTCTTGAGGCATACATGGTCCAAAAGACGCGTTTAAATGGAAGGAAGGCCTTATAAGTCCAAGACAATTTGGTCCAATAATTCTTATTTTTGCCCTTTTAGCAATTCTAATTACTTCACTTTCTAATTTTTTTCCTTCTTCTCCGGTTTCCCCAAACCCCGCAGAAATAATTATTACTCCTCTTACTCTTTTTTTTGCACATTCTTTCATTACACTTGGAATTATTTTCGAGTTTACAGCAAAAACAGCCAAATCAATTTTTTCTTTTATATCCAATATTGATTTATAACAACGCTTTCCAAGAATAGACTCTGCATTTGGATTAACAGCATAAACTTTCCCTTTAAACTTTTTATTTGTTTTACTTTTAAATACACCTCCTTTCAGAAGGCTTTTCAATATCCCATTTCCAGCAGAAGCAGACTTTCTAGAAGCGCCTATTACAGCGATACTTTTTGGACTAAAAAACATATCAAGTAATTCAGTCATTTTTATCCATCTCTTAAAATAATTCTCGCATCAGCAACAAAAACTTTTTTTTCATTTGCAATTACTGGATTAAAATCAATTTCACTAATCTCTTTCTCTTGCATGCATAATTTTGAAAAATTAAGCATCAGTTCAACAATGCCTTCTTTGTTTACAGCAGAAGTTTTTCTATACCCTTCTAGCAACCTTTTTCCTTTTATTTCGTCAAGCATTTCATAGCAATCTTTTTTTGTTAAAGGAGCAATTCTCATGCTTATATCTTTTAAAATTTCAACAAAAACACCACCTATACCAAAAACAACTACTTTTCCAAAAGTCAAATCAGTTTTCATACCCAATATTAATTCTGTTCCTTTTATCATCTCTTGGATTATAAATTTATAATCATTAATGTTTTTTTCATTTAATATCTGTTCGGCAATTTCTATTTTAGCATTTAATTCCAAATAACTTATTAAATTTGTAAATACTAGTCCAAAATCGCTTTTGTGTAATACATGAGCAGAATCAACTTTCAAAACCACTGGAAAATTTAATTTTAAGTTATTTAATTCTCTTTTATCTCTGATGATATCTGTTTTCGGATAAAAAATAGAATATTTATCTAATAGGTCCACCACTTTTTTTTGTTCCAAGAACATACTTTTTTTGTTTTTTCTTGGATATAAATACTTTTCTTTAAATAAAAATCCCCTCTTAAAATAAAAAGCAGATTTTTTATTTTTTCTTACAAAAAGGGACAATTAAGATATACTACACAAAGGTAGATAAAAAACCGTAAGGTATTAATACTAGTTGTATTTAAGAATTAAATAGTTAATTAAAAAAAGAGGGGTGGGTGAAAAAATGATAGTTAAAGATGAATTTCTTAGCAAATTAAGAAGATATTTCAATTTAAACTTGTATGAAGTAAAAATTTGGGCAGCTTTATTATCCAGAGGCGTATCTACAGCAGGGGAACTTTCCGATATAGCGAATGTTCCAAGATCAAGATCATATGATGTTCTAGAAACCCTAGAAAAAAAAGGGTTTGTTGTAATGAAAGTAGGCAAACCTATAAAATATATTGCTGTTCCTCCTGCAGAAGTGGTTGAAAGAGTTAAAAAGAACGTAAGGAAGGATGCAGAAGAATCTGTTAAAAGGCTCGAAAGCCTAAAAAACACAGATGTACTTCAAGAGTTATCCGCATTACATACACAAGGCGTTGAATTAATAGAACCAAGCGAGTTAAGTGGAAGTTTAAGAGGCAGACATAACCTTTATAATCATTTGGAAATGACCATAAAAGAAGCAGAAAAATCTGTCATAATAATGTCAACAGAGCAGGGCTTTTTAAGAAAAATAGAAGCCTTTTCGCCAGTTTTTGAAGAATTAATTAAAAGGGGAGTAAAAATAAGGATTGCCGCTCCAATATCAAAAGAAAATGAAAAACAGGCAAAAGAGCTTTCAAAATTTGCTGAAGTAAGAAATACAAAGACAAAAGCAAGATTTGTTGTTGTGGATAACGAAGAACTGATATTTATGGTTACAAACGATACAGAAGTACATCCAACCTATGATATTGGTATTTGGGTAAATACACCTTTCTTTGCATCTGCATTAGGAGAATTATTTGACTTAGCGTGGAAAGAAATGAAGCCTTTGGAAGCAGTAAAGAAAAATTAAAAAATTTTATTCTTTTTTTGTTTCTTTTGATTTTGTTGCTTTTTTTGGTTTAGTTGTTTCTTTTTTTTCAGTTTTCTGTGGTTTTTCTTTTTTTGTTTCTTTTTCTTTTATTACTGTTTTTTCTGTAACTTGTTCCAGCTTTTTCACTTTTTTTGGTTTTTGTTTGCTCTCTTTAGTCTTAGGTTCAATTACCTCAATTTCTTCTTTTTTAAGAGCATCTATTATTTCTGTATGTGAAGCACTCTTCTTTATTTTAAGAACTTTATTTAAGGGTTCTAGATGTTTTACATTACATCTTTTTCTTCTTGTTTGTCCATCAATTAAAACAAAGCAACCATCTAGAATTTCTAGAATAACAGCTTTTTTGCCGGCATCTCTTCCAGCTATCTTTACACATAATCTACCTATTTCAATCATTTTCTTTCACCTCGATCTCTTATTTTATTTTTAATGTGTTGTCGCCAATCACAAAAGAGATTACACTCTTGACTGTTCCTTAATTGCTTTTCTAGAACAACTTGAGCATAAATATCCACCAAACTTTCTTTCAGGCCTTTTTTTGGAAATACTTGTTTTTTTTAACTTAAAATCTCTTCCTTTTGACATCCCTTTCAATTCCTTTTTGCATATTGCACAGGAAGGTAGTTTATTATTTCTTCTAACATGATGAATAACTACTTTTCCACCGGGTAACTTTTTATTTACCCTTCTGAATGTTCTCGACCTGAATCTTGGTGCTGGCATAGTTTCTTGGAAAAAAAGATGATTTATAAAGATATCGTTAAGGTTAAGAGAAAACATACCAATAGAAAGAACGCCTCAATAAATATCAAGAAGTTTCCTAAGAACCATGCTAAAAATTAAAGAGAAGGCAATATAAACACCAAACCAACTCCATCCGCCAACCCAAGGTATCTCTTTTATTACAGGAACATCTTCAAAAGGAATAATCTTTCTGTTGTTAATCGTGATCTTGTTTAATCCATTCTCTTCAGATCCTGAAAAAAATAAGAAGTTTTTCCTAAAATCTTTCTCTACTGCAGCATATTCTCTCTTTTCAGAGATAATTACCTCTTTTACATAAGCTTTATCTTTATAATTCAAAACTATATTTTCTTCTACTTGGTTGTTAGCAAAAATCTCCCACGTAACTTCCCTTTTTATTTCTTTTGTAATGCTTTCTCCATCTGACAAATAGAAGGGTTCAGGGAGACTTATTGAAATATTCCCTTCTGCTTTCTCATCAAATAAAACAGTCAAAACAAAAGGTTGGCCAGGCATAATAGGATAATACCCTAAATGAGAGTTAAGCCATCCAAAAACAAGTAAAATAGGGATAAAAGTGTATAACGTAGGTTTCATAGAATGACTCATATAAGTCATATTTATTTCCATAAATCTTGAATTTATTTTGGTTAATTTTTTAGGATTATTCCTGTGTTCTTTCATCTCTTTCTGGAGTTTTTTCTGTTCTTCTCTTATCTCTTTCATCAACTTTTGATTTGTCAAAAATTTAATAGCAAAAGTTATTATCAACGAGAGAATAAGTGAAATTAAGATAATTGCTATTGCAGGGTGAATATATAATAACCATCCAAGTATTGGATCTAAAAAGGAACTAGCCATTTACCAAAAGAAAAGATGGAGATATATAAAAGTTTAGGAAAAGAGGAAAAGGTACAAGTATAAGTTATATAAACAAAATTACATTCTTTCTTATAATGATTAAAGACTTTGAGCCAAGATTATATCAGCAGACTATCTTAGCGACAGCAGCAGTAAAAAACACACTAGTTGTATTGCCCACAGGATTAGGAAAAACATATATTTTTCTTTTATTAGCTGCGCAAAGGTTTAAACAGTATCCTAACTCAAAAATCTTATTATTGGGACCAACCAGACCCTTAATTAACCAATATTATGAGCTTTTTTTGAAACATTTTGACATTGAAAAAGAAAAAATGGTTGTTTTCACAGGGTTAGTTAGCCCTGAAAAAAGAGAAAGGCTATGGAAGGATGCAAAAATAATATTTTCAACACCGCAAGGCTTGGAAAATGATATTATCTCTAATAAAATAAATCTTGAGGAAGTATCTCTTTTGGGATTTGATGAAGCACATAGGGCATCAGGAGATTATCCATATGGTTGGATTGCGCAGCAATACTTTAAAAAATCAAAAACCCCTAGAATCTTAGCATTGACAGCCAGCCCAGGGTCAGATATAGAAAAAATATCAGAAGTATGCAAAGTACTTCATATAGACGAAATAGAAATAAGAACAGAAAATGATCCAGATGTAAAACAATATATACAGAAAGTAGATATAAAGTGGATTTATGTTGAATTGCCAAAACATTTCAAAGAAGTACAAAAACATCTTAAGGATTGCTTTAATTATAAATTATCTAACCTAAAGGAAATAAACCGAGAAATAAAAAAAGAAATATCTACAAAAAGAGATTTGCTTGAATTACAGTCTAATATCTTATCTGAGATTTCTCACGGGAATAAAGATTACGAGATAATGAAAAGTCTTTCTTTAATTGCAGAACTAATTAAAGTAGAGCATTGTCTTGAATTATTGGAAAGCCAAGGAATATCTCCTTTACTTGAATTTATGGAAGGACTTGTCTCAAAAGCACAGACAACAAAAGTAATGGCAGTTAAAAATCTTGTAATTGATTTAAATTTTAAAACAGCTTTGATAATAACAAGAAAACTAAAAGATATGAATATTGAACATCCTAAATATGAGGAACTAAAAAGAATTCTTCCTTTATATGCAAAACATCAAAATAAAAAAGTAATAATCTTTAGTCAGTATAGAGATTCGATTTCTAGTCTGGCTTCTGTAGTAAATAAAATACAAGGAGTAAATGCAAAGATTTTTGTAGGTCAGCAAAAAAAAAAAGATACAGGGCTAAGTCAAAAAGAACAGATACAGCTCATATCTCAATTCAAAAATAATGATTTTAATGTTATGATTATGTCTAGTGTTGGGGAAGAAGGCCTCGATATTCCTTCTGTTGACTGCGTAATCTTCTATGAGCCTGTACCTAGTGCAATCAGAACAATCCAAAGGAGAGGAAGAACAGGAAGACAGGAAGAAGGAGAAGTGATTGTTTTAGTTGCAAAGGGAACAAGAGATGAAGCATATCGGTGGGCATCTTATCATAAAGAAAAAAGAATGCATGATATTCTTTTACAACTAAAAAAAAGATTTAACCCCATTAAAATAGAAAAAAAACTTTCAGAGTTTATAATGCCTGAAGAAGGGATAGAGATATATGCAGACTATCGAGAAAAAAGCTCCGGCATAATAAAAAAAATGGTTGATTTGGGCATAAAAATAAATCTAAAGGCATTAGATATAGGAGATTATTTGCTCAGTTCAAGACTGTGTGTTGAGCATAAAACAATTTCGGATTTTATAGACTCTTTAATAGACAAAAGGTTTTTTACTCAGCTTAAAGATATGAAAAAATATGAAAGGCAATTAATTCTTTTAGAAGGAGAAGAAGATCTATATGCGCAAAGAAAACTTCATCCTAATGCAATAAGGGGCATGTTATCTACTATTTGTGTTGATTATGGCATCCCAATATTAACAGTAAAAAACACAGAGGAAGCGGCATTATTATTAGCGATGATTGCAAAAAGAGAACAAAGTTCTGAAAACAGGGAATTTACATTTCATAGTTCAAAACCATTGACATTGAAGCAACAGCAGGAATATATTATTTCAGCATTGCCCGGAGTTGGCTCAGTTCTGTCTAAACCATTATTAAAAAAATTTGGGTCTGTAAAGAAGGTAATAACTGCAAAAGAGGCAGAATTAAAAGAAGTTGAATTAATAGGAGAAAAAAAAGCGTCAAATATAAGAGAAGTGCTTGATTCAGAATACAAAGAATAATTTAATTCATGTCATCATCAGCAGAAAAAATAGGCTCAATGCTTTTAATTCCTTCCATGACTCTTAACTTATTCCTTACAAATTTTCTGAATTCAGAAGAATCAGCAGTTTCTATCTTAGCTATAATATCATATCTTCCAAATACTTCATGGACCTCTTTCATCTCATCAAATTTAGACAAGGCAGCTTTTACTATTCCTATTTTACCGTGCTCTGCCCTTAACAAGAGATAAACTAGTGTCATAATTATCTTAATTTCTGTTTTATATAAAAATGTTTTTAAAGAAAAAACAATTAATCTATATTATGAAAATTGTTGAGCTTCATAGAGAAAACATAAATCAAATATTGGCGCTAGATACAAACCACACACCAAAAAGGCCGCAATATTCTAGATACTCAAAAAAAGATATTCAATATTTATTTGATAATCCTGATAAATGTAAATGCTTTGGAATTTTTGACAAAAAAAAGCTAATAGGATATAGCGGATACAGAGCAGATTGGAGTTCATATGGCTCAAGCAAAGAAGGAAAATATGAAATTTGTGCATTAGTTGTTCACAAAAAATATAGAAAAAAAGGGCTTGGTAAAAAATTATTTTTATACACTATTCAACAACTAAAAAGGAACGTTCATCCAAAAGAAATTTATTTGTCTGTTTCACAGTATAATCTCTCCGCACTTACTCTCTACTTAAAAAATGGTTTTATAATATTTGACTTTAAGAAAAAAATATTTGATAATCTAGATAGGCTTTATTTAAAATTAGAATAAATAGATTATTTCTATATTATGAGACACAGCAAATTTTAAATACTTTTCCTATTTAGAAAAAAACATGTCAGAAAAAAAATTAAAAATAGGTTGGTTCTCTTTTTCATGTTGTGAAGATTCTACTATTGTGTTTGTGGAATTGATGAATGACAATTATTTCAAATGGAAAGAGCTTGTTGAATTTAGGCATGTTCGTGTTCTTAAATCTAAAAATGAGCTTTCTGATATAGATGTTGCGTTTGTAGAGGGTGCCATAGCTACAGAAAAAGACGAAGAATATGTTAAACAAATCAGGGCAGTGTCAAAAAAGCTTGTTGCGATAGGCGCATGTGCAGTCCAAGGAAATCCTTCTGCGCAAAGAAATGAATTTAATGATGCAAAAAAGAACAAGATACAAGAGTATATTATAAGGTGGGGGCTGAATCAAAAGGTCAAAACTTTAAAAGAAGTAGTCAAAGTAGATGATGAAGTAGATGGTTGCCCTATGAGTGAGGAACATTTTTTAGCAGTCTTAAATAAATATTTAAAAGAGTTTGGTATTGTCGGTGAAGGAAATGCATAATGTAGATATTGATTTAACTATTGATCATTTAAGTAAGATAGAAGGACACGGAGAGCTGGACTTGAAAGTAAGAGAAGGAAAGGTTGAGCACATCCATTTCAAAATAACAGAAAACAAAAGATTTTATACAACTGCAATAGAAGGAAAGCCTTTTATTGCTGCACCATCCTTGATGTCAAGGATATGTGGTACGTGTAGCATTGCACATCTTCTCTGTTGCATTACTTCAATAGAAAAAGCACTTGATTATAAACCTTCAGAACAAATTCAAATTTTAAGAAAGCTAACAATGTATTCTTTAATGATAAGAGATCATGCACTCCATTTATATTTTTTCTCGCTCCCAGACGTTTTAGGAAAAGATTCTATTCTTGATTTTGATGACAAAGATACCTTTGAACATGACTTAGTCCATCAGGCATTTGAGATAAAAGCAGCAGGTAACAATTTATCAAAATTAATAGCTGGAAAAGCAGTCCATGCACCCTTTCCAATGGTAGGAGGATTTACTCATTTTCCTGATAAAGAAGGGATAAAAAAATCAATAGAAGAATTAAAAAGAATAAGGCGTTATGTTTTCAATATAATTAAAGTATTCGAGAACTGGAATGCAAGGCTTGAGAGAGAAACAACGTTTGTTGCACAAATAACAAATGATTTTAGTTTCATTGGTGGTAATATAAAAACATCTAAAGGTCTCATAATTGATGAATCTTCTTATACAGAACACCTTGAAAAGGTAGTTATTCCTTACTCTACTTCAACGGGATATAAATTTGAGGAAGGAAATTACTTTGTTGGAGCACTGGCTAGATTGAATTTGAATAAAGAAGCGTTGCATCCAAATACAAAAAGAGATGCAGCTGCATTCCTCGCTCTTTTTCCTAGTAAAAATGTATTTTACAATAACTTAGCACAGGCAATAGAGATATTACATTCAATAGATCATTCTATAGAACTTTTGGAAAAAACAGAATTTCTGCCAGAGAGATTAAACCTAATAAAATCAAAAAAAGGTTCTGGCGTAGGTGTGATTGAAGCTCCAAGAGGGACATTATATTATAAAGTTGATATAAATGAATCAGGGATGATAGAGCATGCAGATGTAATTGTGCCAACACAGCAAAATCAGATTAATATAGAAAATGACATAAAAACCTTTGTAGAAAACAATTTAGATATGGAAAAAGACAATATGGCATTGGAAATAGAAAAAATAATAAGAGCATATGATCCATGTATGAGCTGTGCTACTCACTTTCTGAAAATAAACTGGTTATAATTTTTTTTATTTCTGAAACCGCCTTTTTTTCTTCAATTTTTTCAGGAACACATATAATATTAACCTTGTTAATCATCCCAAATTTTTTCATCAATTTTAGATTATAGCCAAGATCAAAATCATGTAAAGAGCATATCTTTTGTGTTTCAATTTTTTTAATATCATTTAAAAGTACCACTTCATTAATATCAATAACAGTGTCAATAATAGTTAAATTTTTGTTTTCTGGATTTATTTCCTCGCTTGGATCCATTTCTATGAATTCAAATTTAGGCATCTCTTTCTTTAGTAAAGGAATTAATCTTATAGGGAGAGAATCTTTTTCAATAAGGAGATTACCAAAAACATAAACTTTTTCTGTTTTCATTGTCTTTACTTCAATTTAAATTAAAGCAAACCAAAACTATTAAAACTTTTTCTTAATTCACATTACAAATGATATGTGTAATAGCTTTAGTTGTTTTTGGAATTTTAGGGATATTTAGCGCAAGCTATAGGAAATTAGCAGCAAAAGCATTTGACTGCGTTTTCAGGAGAATTACATTAAGACCTTGCCAAGCAGGAGTAGACCAACAGCTCAGGACAGGTATTTTATCTTATTTTTCAAAAAAGAATGTAAAAGTAGCAAGGCTTATTGCTAAACATTTTGAGATAATATCATGGTTTTTCACTATTCTTCTTGTCTTATCTATAATATTTAGTATAAGAGGAATCTATTTTTATGTTGTATATGGTAATTGTAATGGAGAAGACACTAACCAGTTTTGCATATTTGATGCTTTGCATCCTAACGAAGCAACATGTGAAGATCCAAACCTACCCCAAAACAAAAATTTTTCAATTACACCTTCTGTAGATGATGATCCTTTTTTTGGTCTTGAAGATGCGAAAGTGACAATAATTGAATTTGGATGCTATTCATGTCCCTATACAAAAAAAGCAGAACCTATTGTAAAAGAGATATTAAAAAATTATGAAGGTAAAATAAGGTTTGTTTATAGGGATTTTCATATTCCAACACACCCTGGTTCGGATATAAGGGCAGTTGCGGCAGAATGTGCAAAGGAGCAAGGTAAATATTGGGAGTATCATGATCTTCTTTTTGAAAATCAAGAACAAAATTTGACAATTTTAGAATTAAAGCAAATGGCAAAAAGTCTTGGCTTAAATGACGGGTTTGATGTTTGTTTAGATAACATGAAATATTTAAATGAGACAATTAAAGATTTTGATGATGGAAAACTTGCAGGTGTATACGGAACACCAACATTTTTTATAAACAATCAAGTAGTTGTTGGTTCTAAACCATATGTTTATTTTAAAAATATTATTGAAAGCGAACTAAAAAAATCTCCATAAACCTTCAAAGATAAGAGTATATTTTATTGCAAGCAGGGCAATTTTTTCTCTTTTTTACTTTAATCTTGTCAAATGCATTTTTCCATATATCAAACCGTATTAATTTTTTTTCATACTCTTTTTTCATTAATATCTTCAAAGTTTCATTAACCATTAAGCTTCCTATTATAGCAGAATTGGTATTTAATATACCTGAATTATTACAGTTAAAGCAAGATTCTTTATCAAAGACACATGAAAAACAAGGGTTTCCCGAAATAACATTGAAAACATAACCAGTATCTCCTGCAACCATTCCTGTTATAAATGGAATTTTATTTTTTAGACAAAAGTCATTTAAAAGAAACCTACTTACAAGATTGTCGGTGCATCCTAAAATAATATTGTGCTTTTTAATTAAACGAAATATGTTTTTTGAAGAGATATGCTCTCTAATTATATTAATCTCTATTTCGGAATTTATTTTTGATAATTTCTGTTTTGCACATGCTACTTTTGATTTTCCTATATCTTTTTCATCAAAAAGCACCTGTCTTTGAAGATTATTTAGTACTACCTTATCTTGGTCTATTAAAGTTAATTTTCCAATTCCTGCCCTAGTAAGTAATTCAGAGCAAACACCTCCTAATGCCCCTATACCAACAACGCAGACAGAACTTTTCAATAATCTTAACTGGCCCATCTTTCCGATATTTTTATATAGTAGCTGTCTTGAATACCTATCCATAAAAATATAAAAAAGGGATAGGTTTTTATTTTTTAGGAAAACCTTTTAAAATGGTTTATAACGTAAAAATAATTGATATAAAAAAAGAGTTGGAAGATACATCAACCTTTTTTTTGGAAAAACCTAAAGGATTTACTTATGTAGCGGGCCAATATGGGATTTTTGAGCATAAGATAGCCGAAGAGATAATTAGAAGATCTTATTCTTTTTCTTCCTCTCCTACAGAAGACCATTTGGCAATAACAGTTAGATATATTCCTAATGGTAAAATGACAACTTACCTCTTTGGGTTATCAAAAGGCGACATTCTCACTTTTAATGGTGCATTTGGAAAGTTTACACTTGAAAATCAACAGAAAGTAGTTCTTATAGGGGGAGGTTCAGGCGTTACTCCTTTTAGAGCAATGGCTAAATATGCAATTGATATGAACCTTACTACAGAAATAGTTCTTATTTATGGCGCAAGATCTCCCAGAGAAATATTGTTTGATAAGGAATTCCAATCTTTTTTATCGCATACAAACTTTAAATTATTTCTAACAGTTGACAAACCAGATTCAACATGGAAATATCATACTGGTTTTGTTAATGCAGACTTTATAAAAGAAGCAACAAAAAACGAACTTTTTGACAAAACTTATTTTTTATGCGGCCCACCTATTATGCTTACTTCTATTCAAGAAGCTATTATGAAATTAGGTGTCCATGAAGAAAAAATCATATTAGACGCTTGGGGTTAATTTATCTTTTTTCTTGTTTCTTTTGTAGTTAATTTTTTCAATAGGCATTATAATGCCCATTATAACGCATTATAATACGCATTATATAATGTTATAATGCCCATTATAACAATTATTTAATAGACGAGAAAGGACTATCTTATATTAAAAAGGGTCTTAACCATCTCAGAATTTTTTATACTAAAAACTTTCGCTCCATTCGGAGCAACAAATTCTTCAATTATAGGTTTTTTAACTTTAAGGGCGTTCATGTAGACCCTTACACTATTAATAGATTTATTCAGCTTTAAAGCAATCTGATCATATGTTAATGGTTTACTCTCGTTAAAAAGTAACGTTAAAAGCTCTCTTTCTGGATTTGTTAATACATAACTATCTTTCTCACTAACTTCAACAACTTTTTCAATACTTTTTTGATTTGAGGTATCAAGCTGTTTTTTAATCTCAGATTTTAGTTCTTCAATAACCTCTTCCTTCAAAGATTCTTTGCTTTTTTCAGCTTCCTTAAGTTTAAAAGTGAGATATTCTTCAAGTATTTTATGATAGCTCTCAAAATCTTCCCTTAATTTTTTCCTAAAAGAACGCCTTAATTCATTTATTTCCTCCTTCAAACCAGTATTGCTACTATTAAGATACTCGATCCACGTAGAAATATTCTTTATTTGCTCTATAATTTCTCTTTTGTGCCTTATATTGCTCTCTTCTATTGATGAAGTATAAGAATGAAGATTTTTGCTGTATAAATGAAGATGATTTAACCTGTCTTGTTGTTTTATCATTTCTTTTTTCAAAGGAGAAAGATCTATGTTTGCTGCCTCTTTTTTGAAAAAACTATCTAAAACACCCATCTTGAATATAAAAAGTGACTTTTTCTTTATAATCTTTTCTGATTTTTTTAAATTTTTTATCAAAAAATAAAAAACATTTAATATTATTCCTTGTTTTTATTTATAAAAATGGGCAAGAACAGGAGTTTTATTGTAATACCTGCTTACAATGAAGAAAAAAAAATATTTCAGGTATTAGTTGACTTAAAAAAAAAAGGATATAATAATATAATAGTAGTAGATGATGGTTCTTCAGATAAAACAATCGAAATTGCAAAAAAAACAGGAGTCTATGTTTTAGAACATATAATTAATAGGGGTCAAGGAGCTTCATTAAAGACAGGAATAGATTTTGCTTTGCAAAAAGGAGCAGAGATAATTGTTACTTTTGATGCAGATGGGCAGTTTTTAGCAGAAGAAATATCAAATGTAACAGAACCGATAATAAAAAAAGAGGTAGACATCGTTTTAGGTTCAAGATTTTTAGGAAAGGCAATAAATATTCCTTTTCTAAAAAAAATAGTTTTGAAATTAGGCGTTTTTGTCGTATACTTATTATATGGCATAAAAATAACAGATTCACAAAGTGGGTTCAGGGCATTGTCTAGGCATGCAGCAGATAGAATAAGTATTACAGCAGACAGGATGGAACATGCAGGAGAAATTTTTTCAGAAATAATGAGAAATAATCTTAAATACAAAGAAATACCTATTACAGTTATATACGATAAATATAGCATAACTAAAGGCCAGGAATGGGACAGAAGTTTTGTCCTAGGGATAAAAATGCTTTTAAAAAGATTTATTAGATAAGGGAGATGTAAAAATGATAACACCAATTCAAATCATGGCGGTTGTTTTTGTAACTTTTGCTGCAAGTAGGGCAGTTCTTAGAGCAAAGGATAAAAAAATTAATATGATAGAATTATTATTTTGGCTTGGGATATGGGGAGGTTTGATTTTTGTTGTTTTCTTTCCAAGTGTAATAAGTTACATTGCAAATCTTCTCGGTATAGGAAGGGGTATTGATGTTATTGTATATACCAGCATAGGCCTGCTCTTTTACTTGATATTCAGATTATACGTAAAGTTAGAAGAGTCTGAGAGAGAAATCACAAAAGTAGTAAGGGAAATCTCTTTCATCAATAAAAAGAGAAAATGAACATACTCTTAATAACAGAATATTTTCCAGAAAAAGATAATTCTGATATTTCAGGGGGAGTTGAATCCAGAGCATATAATATAGCTAAAAATCTTGCAAAAAAACACGATATTACTATTTTAACGTCATGGAGAAAAGGGCTAAAAAGAAAGGAAATTTTTTCTGGATTCAAAGTACTTAGAGTTGGTCCAAATCACGAATATACTAATCAGGCAGGGTTCTTTTCAAGGATTAATCTTGCTTCTGCTTTAGTAGAAGAAGGGATAAAGCAAAAAAACATAGATATAATCGATTCTTATAATTTTACAACATATTTACCAGCATATAAAATAGCAAAAAAACTGAAAAAACCAGTTATAGCTACATATCATGAAACATGGATAGGAAATTGGGTAAAAAACAAAGGAATAATAACAGGGATACCCTATGAATTATATGAAAGGCTCCTTTTATTCCTGAATTTTGATTTGTATATTAGTGTAAGTAACTTTACGAAAGATAGGCTTATAAAAAACAGGATAAAAAAAGAGAAAATAATTGTAATCCCTAATGGCGTCGATTTAAAAAAATTGAAAAGAACAGATGCAAAAAAGGAAAAACAGCCCACTTTATGTTTTATAGGCAGATTGGTCGAGACAAAGAGAGTTGATATATTAATAAGGGCAATTAAACAAGTCAAGTCAACAATTCCCAATATTCAATGTAATATAATAGGAAAAGGGAAGGAATTGTCAAAATTAAAACAACTTACTTCTGATCTAGATTTACAGGAGAACATACATTTCTTAGGATTTATTGAGAAGAATGAAGATGTCATGGGGATTTTGAAATCGGCTCATGTTTTTTGTCATCCTAGCATACTTGAAGGATTTGGAATTATACTTTTAGAAGCAATGGCTTTAGAAGTTCCTTATGTCTGTTCAGACATTCTGCCTTTTAGAGAAGCGACACAAAACGGGAAAGGCGGATTTTTATTTAAATCAAAAGATTATAAAGAGATGGCAGAAAAGATTATTGTTTTACTGGAAAACAAAGAATTATACAATGAAAAGAGAGAAGAAGAAAAACAGAATATAATTCAATTTGATTGGGAACTCATTACTAATCAAATAGAAAAGGCATACATTAATCTAATTGAATAATTGTATAAGTTCATAAGTCATCTTTATATAACCTGACAGTTTCTTAAGGCATATGGATAGGATAATTCTTCTCCCAAATAATGAAGTTATTGAATCATTAATCAAAGAATATAGTTCTGGTTATGTTACTGGGATATATGGGAACGCGGCTTCCGGAAAAACAACTTCTTGTCTTTTAGCAGCAATAGAAGCAGCAAAGACAAAAAAAGTTATTTTTGTTGACACAGAGACAAGCTTTAGCACAGATAGATTAAAGCAAATGGATAAAGAGAACTTTGAAAAAATTCTTGAAAATATATTCTTGCTGCAGCCAAAATCATTTGAAGAACAACATGAAACAATCTTAAAATTACACAGCCTGTGCGACAATGATAAAATTTCTCTTGTAATCGTTGATACAATTGGCAATCATTACAGGGTTGCAATAAAAGAAAACCCACAACATATAAATACGATGATGGCACAGCAAGTTCAGACATTGATAAGGATAGCCAGAGATATGAATAAAGTGGTTCTTATTACAAATCAAGTGGTTAGTAGGATGAATTCAAAAGATGAGATAGACATGGTTGGCGGAAAATTAATCTCAAACATGTGCAGATGCATCATTGAATTGAATAAGAAAGAGCCTAAGAGATATGCAACACTCATTAAATACAAGATGGAAGACGAAAGCATAACTAGCCCAAACAAAGGAAAAAAAGTTGAATTTGAAATAACGGAAAAAGGTCTTTTTTTATGCTAAAATAGTTTTTGATATAAAACCTATTTTTTCAAACTATAATTTATTTGCAGTTAATCCATTAAAGACTCTATTTACGTTTTTGAAACCTGCTTTTTGCATTCTAGTAATAATTCCTATTCTAATGTCTAAACCCCTTTTACTCCCAGGATCTCCTGTATAATGAAATATTTTCCCCCCCTTTTTTAATATCCTAAATAACTCATTATAAAACTCTTGTGAGTAAAGCATGGTTGACAGCGCTTGCCTAGGAGGATCATGTATTATCTTGTCAAAATAATAAGCCTTAAATTTTTTTACTTCTTCAAAAGAATCCCCAATAATTCTTTTAATTTTACTGTTTTCAAAAAGTTCTCTTGAATACGGATTAATCTTTTCAATCTCTATTACGTTTTTGTCTTTTTCTATTGTGAATACCAAGTCTGCTGTTTTTGATGCCATAATTGCAGTATAACCCAAACCAGTACAAGTGTCAAGAACAACACCCACACATGGATTAATATAAGATATTTTTTCTTTAGTGTCTTCTTTTGGAGAATACCTCTTTGTAACATGCATTCTTATTCCAGATATCTCTAAGGTTGGCCATTTATCTAATCCAGTAGGAACTAATTTGTAAAAATTATTTGTTTCCTCTGAAAAAATAGAAACAGGTAATATAGTGTTTTTTTCTATAGAAAAGCACATGGTATCTTTTTTAATTATCTTTTTTATATCCTCAAGAAAAATTATTTCCTTCTCCTGAAAAAAAAATTTATCTTCTTTAATCTTAACCCTTTCCTTTGTTATACCAAGATTTAAAGAGACATCGACATCACTAATTTTTTTAAGATATGCATCTAGTAAGGTTTTTGCTTGATAAGCAGAAATTAATAACATAATAACATAGAAAAAAAGAAGAAATAAAAACTTATTCTACCATGAATTCTTCCATGCTGATTTTTAAGTCTTTTTCATCATGTCCTTTAAATTTCATATACTCTCTGGCTACAATATAGAACAAAAGACCAAGGCTCTTCTTTCCTTTATTATTGCATGGAACAACAAGATCAACATTATTTGCTTGGTTATTTGTATCACATAAGGCAATAACAGGTATACCAATTTTTAATGCATCCTGAACAACATTCCTATCAGGCCAGGCATCTGTAACAACAACAATTTTTGCTTCAATATATGTTTTTAAGTTAGGATTGGTTAATGCTCCAGGAGGATATCTTCCGGCATAATACTTGCAACCAATTGCTTTCCCAAATAATTTAACAGGCAACCATCCATTTTCCCTTCTACTAACAACAAGAATCTCATGTGGCTCATATTTTGAAAGCATGTTTGCCATCAATCTTATTCTTTCATCTATCTTTTGCACATTTAAAACAGATAATCCATCTGCTCTTGTTTTATATATAAAGTTCTCCATAAATTTAGATTTAAATTTTGTTCCTATATGTATTCCTGCCTTAAGATAAACATCATTTGGCACTAGTAGACTTTCTTCATTCATTTTTTCACCTTTATTATTAGTTCTTATTTGTTTTAACCTTCTATTTTGACAGTAAAGACAAGAAGACTTTACTGCTTTTTTATCGCCTCAGCAGTTATACAGAGCCCTTTAATTTTTTTTAAAGATTAAAGCTAATCTTCTGTATTCGGCAATAATGCAAAGGAGATATGATATATTTATAAAACTATCTGCTTTTTTTCTTTCCTTTGGAGATAATAAAACCAATTAATACACCCATAAATAAACCACCAAGAAAAAACAAAAAATATTCTCTTTTAAGTTTAGGCAGAGGAATTTTGCTTTTTTCAAAATAAATATCAAGGCTTCCTAACTCAAGCGCATATTCTAAATAAAGAATGCCAGAATACTTGTCGTTCTTTTTGAGAGAGTTGGCATATTCATAATAACTATATGCAAGAATCGGAAAAACATCTCTCTTGTTTTGTTTTGCAATAACATTCTTAACACTTTTACTTCTGTCCTCAATAAAAGTATCTAGTTCATCTATTTCTATTGCCATTGTATTAAGAACAGTATTTATTTTTGCCTTAGCTATACTAGATTTAAAAAGACAAAGCTCTGGTTCTCCGTTATTATAATCATCATAAGATTCTTTTATGGCTTTTTTAATATCTTCTGTTCCAGTTGGAAGATATAATTCAATATATTGTACTCTCTCTTCAACTTCAGATATTTTTTTAAGGCAAGAGTCATCTAAAGCACTTTTACTTAACGTATAAGTTCTTCCTGGCTTATCAAAGAAAATAGCCCAAGATCTCGCACTGTTAAGTCTTTCAATTCCATAAGCTAAATTATAAAGGCTTGCATTTGTATTATTTGTTGCAATGCTGAAAAGAGCATCGTTTAGTCTTTCCTTAGCTTCAGACAATCTATCTGTGACTACCATATAAGTTTCTAAATCTGTAATGGTTTTCAACTTTTTGTTACTGCTAAAATTTTTATATTCATTTACCCTATCAATAGTTCCAATAATTGTCTCTTTTATTTTATCTTCATCTAATTTTTCCTTTAATAATCTGCTATATTGTGAATTTAGTGCTGAACCAAAACAATAACTAGCAGCACTATAATATTCGCTTATGTTCAAGGAATTTTCTCCTTTCTTTAAGTATTCAAAGGACATATTAACATTTATTTCAGTATTAATGTCTGAACTAGTAATATTTACCTCATAAAAAAGCATTTCTGCTCTTTTACACATTTCCTTTGAAATATACCCCATTGTTTCTATATACGATTCACTTATATTGATATTCTCTTCTCTTGTGAATTTTTTTCCTGTTATTTCCTCAAGAGCCTCCTCAATTTGAGAAACTTCAACAATTTTTAGGCTGTAATTATTTTCATATTCACTGATGTTAGATTCATTCAACCCACTATATTTAGGGATTAGGATTTTTTGAATTCCTACTTCTGCAGCAGCTCCAATTTTAGGTAATACTCCGCCAACAGGACCTATTATTCCGCCTGTATTTATTGTTCCAGTCATTGTTGTTTTTGGATCTATTGGTAAATCTTCTAAAACAGAGATGGTTAATACGGCAATAGCAGCTCCGGCACTTGGTCCGCCAACAATGGCACTATTAGCTCTTATTGTGTAAAAAAAGTCATAACTATTACAGTCTCTTTCCAAAAAATTGCAGGCAACCTCTTTTGCAAACCTTGTTGAAATTTGCGTATCTATCTTTGATAAGGGAAAAGAATCTATAAATACTCTTCCAGTGCCTTCTTTTATTTCAAGATATAAATCAGCAATACTCCCTTTTTGATTTTCGTCTTCTCCTGATACCGCAAGAAGTTTTATGCTACCTGTTTTATCTGCATATGTAGAAGAAATAAATAATAAAAAAAACAACAAAACCAAAACATAACTTTTCTTCATAAACAAAACAAAGAAAAAAGAAGTATTTAATCTTTTGGTTTAACTGCTAAAAGTATGAAAGATAAACTTATTAAACACAGGTATTTACCTCTTTTTTGGGTGGTACAATGAAACTTTTTGTTGATTCTGCGGATATTCAAAAAATAAAAGAGATGGTTGAATTAGGTTTATGTGAGGGAGTTACAACAAATCCAAGTCTAATAAAACAGGCAGGAAAGGATCATGAAAAAACAATAAAGGAGATAAGTTCTATTATAAATGGTCCAATAAGTGTTGAAACTTTAAGTACAGATGCAGAGGGGATGATAGATGAAGCAGAAGAATATGTTAAATGGGGCAAAAATATAGTGATAAAAATAGTAATGACCCAAGAAGGAATGAAAGCAGTGAAAGCATTAACAAAAAAAAACATAAAAACAAATGTGACATTGGTCTTTACTCCTTTACAAGCATTAATTGCAGCTAAAGCAGGAGCAACTTATGTCAGTCCTTTTTTAGGCAGATTAGATGATTCAGGTAAATCAGGAATAGAAGTTTTAAAACAAATCAAACAGATTTTTGAGAATTATAAAGTAGAAACGAAGATTATTGCAGCAAGCATAAGAAACATAGACCATCTTATCAACGCAGCACTATTAGGTGTAGATTGTGCCACAGTTCCTCCAGCAATATTATCAGAATCTCTAAAACATCCGCTTACAGAAGCAGGTATAAACAAATTTTTAGAAGATTCAAAAAACTGGAAGAAGGAATAAAAATAACAAAAAGCGTAGAGCAGATATAAGCCACCTTTTGTAGGACTCAACATTTCTATTGGCAGTCCTCCTTAACATTCAACTATGCCCCATTATGGGTTGCACAAGCTAGGACTCACCGTTTCATCCTTCCCCTGAAAAATGTCAAAAAGTTATCTCAGCTTTGTCGCCAAAGCGTTCTTTTTTATCATCCTCTTTCAGGGAGGTCTCGTTTCTGAGTGGTTGCCATCCTTTTCAGGATCTTACTTCCGTAAGTAGCTACAATAGTGGGTGGACTTTCCTCAGACTTACGCCCGGAAGTTAAGCTCTGCCCTACAACAAGAAGCAAATCTACTTTATTTTAAAAAACTATTTGTGTTATACATTTATAGCTATTTTTTGTATATCTCTTTTTCCAGTTGCCTAATTTTAATCAATTTTTTTATATTAGAAATACCCATATACATAAAATAAGATAAGGGGATCATTAAAGCAAGAAGAGTAAAACTCGGGGAATAAGGAAAATCTAAAACAACTGTTCCCAAAACATAAATTAATTCAACAATAAAAGTTAAAGCCACAGATTCAATCGCTAAAATCATCCTCTCTTTTCTGAGCTGATCTATTTGAAATTTTATCATCTCTGATTTTATATCTGTTTTCATAAAACACCTTTAACTTCAACTAAGATTAAAGCTTTCATACTATTTAAATATATGTGTCAATTATCACTAAATTATGACAGAAGAACCATTCTTATTAGTCAGCCTTGAAGAGGAAAAAGCAAAATCACTGGCGCAAGTATTAAGTAATGATACTGCAAGAAAAATTTTGGATTTTTTATCTAAGGTTGAACATTCCACAGAAACAGAAATTTCAAAGCAGATGAAAGTTCCTTTATCTACTGTCCATTATAACTTATCCCTTTTAGTGAAAACAAAATTAGTTTCTGACGAACAATTTACCTATTCAGAAAAAGGTAAACAGATAATTCATTATTCTCTGTCAAATAAATATGTAATAATAGCTCCAAAAAAAAGTGAACTTTTAAAAGAAAAACTGAAAAAATTCCTTCCAGTCATGGCAGTTTCAACAGTTGTTTCAATTGGAATAAAATATTTATGGAACTCTTTTTCTTCTTTTTCACCTGCTCCAACTTTAATGATGGAAAAAACACTAATTGAAGAAACAGCAGACGTTGGAGCAAGAGTTGCATCTTCAAGCCAGGAGGCATTTACTCCTTTATTACAAACACAAGAATTTGCTTTGTGGTTTTTATTTGGTTCTGTTTTTACATTACTACTCTATTTTATATGGGCCGAAATAATTATCAAAAAGATAGATAAAAAACAATAGCTTTTTATTCTACCTTTAATTAATTTTTCCTTAAAAAGAGGAAAAATGAAGACCCCTATAATAGTTCTAAAGAGATTAACAAAATCATTTGACACTAACATAGTTCTTTCTGATATAAATCTTGAGGTAAACAAAGGCGAAATATTAGGGATTATTGGTGCATCTGGAAGTGGAAAAACAACTTTTTTGAATACGCTAATAGGATTTGTACAACCAGACAAAGGAGACATTTTATTTAGTGATGATGGCAAAGAGTTTGTTTCTATATACGAAAATCATGATTTTATAAAAAGAAAGGTAGGTTTTGCTTCTCAGACGCCCTCTTTTTATTCAAAGCTGACAGTATATGAGAATTTAGATTATTTTGGTTCTTTATATGGTCTTTCAAAAGAAGCACGAAAACAAAATATTGAAACATTGTTAGAGTTAGTTGAACTTAGCAAAGCAAAAAAGACATTAGCAGAGAATCTTTCAGGAGGCATGCAAAGAAGATTAGATATAGCATGTTCTTTAATTCATGATCCAAGCATTTTGATTTTGGATGAACCCACATCAGATTTAGATCCTGTTCTTGGGAAACATATTTGGTATTTGGTTCAAAGAATAAACAAAAGAGGCACAACAATAGTTGTGGCAAGCCATAATTTTTTAGATATTGAAACGGTGTGTTCCAGAATAGCAATTCTTACAGAAGGAAAAATGACTAATCTTGGGACAATACAGGAACTTACAAGCACACTCTCAAAAGGCCAGGAAATGCATATAGAAACATATCCAGGGAATTATGAAAAAATCTCAAAGCAATTAGAGGATTCTTTAATTATAAAAAAAGAGAATAGAGGAAACGAACTGGTTATTTATACAACAAAACCAGACAAGGTCTTGAACAAACTATTAACTATTTTGTCTAGACAAGAAGAACACATAATGGATTTAAAAATAATTAGAAGAAGTTTAGGAGATGTTTTTTCAAAAGTGACAAAAAAATGAAACTGTTTAGTGTAATTAAAAAAGATATAATGCTTTTACTAAGATCTAGAATATCAAGTTTTGTTTTAATATTGGGGCCATTATTAATAATTATTCTAGTTGGTTTTTCCTTTAGTACAAGTTCTTTTAATCTAAAAATAGGTGTTTATTCTGATAGTTATTCAGAATTAAGTGAATCCTTGATTGAAACACTAAAGGAAGATAATTATGCTGTTTCAAAATATTCAACAGAGGAGATGTGTATTGAAGAAATTAAGGAAGGTAAGACACATGCATGTATAATTTTTCCTCCAGGTATGAGTATAACAAATGAATACAAAGAAGTAGTTAGATTATATGTTGATCAATCAAAAATAAATTTGGCTTACCTTGTCATGTCCACTTTAACAAGTTCATTTGGGGAGAAATCAACAGAAATAAGCAAAGACTTAACCAACAAGATAGTAGATTCTTTGTTTTATGCAAAAAACACCTTAATTAAATTAGAAAACCCACTTTCTGATGCAAAAAAGCGAAATATTGAAATCACAGAAGATACAGAAGCGTCTATAGAAGGATTGGAAAAATTAGATTTAAGTTCAACAGATGTTAGTTTAGATGCACGCACAAACAAGATTCAATCAGAGATAGACACCCTCCTTTTAGAATCTACAAAATTAATTAAGAACAGCATGAACTTAGTAGAGAGCCTCGACGAATGGACACAAGGAAACGGAACAGCATATTTGGAGGAATTAGAATCAGAACTTCAAGAGTTAAATGTTACTTTATACACAAAACATAATGAAACCAAAAATGAAATTATCTTATTAACAGAGGAGCTTAACCAAACAATAACAGAAATTACTGAGAAACTAGATAATGCAAGAGAAGTCAATTTTGAGGTGTTAGATAAAACTAAAAAAGTCAAAGAAAACATAATAATTGTTAAAGAAAACACAGAAGAGATTGACAACAAGGTAGCAGAAATACTTAATAATATCAATTCAGTAGAAATAACAAATGTTGAGAACATTGCAAGCCCAATAATAACAGAAATAAACCCAATTGTCAAATCACAAACAAACCTTGGGTTTTTGTTTCCAAGTTTGATAGTGATGCTAATTATGTTTATTGGTTTATTGCTCCCTTCCTCGTTGATTATCATGGAAAAAAAATCAAAATCTTTTTTCAGGGTTTTTACAACACCAACAAAAAACAGATTATATGTTCTTTCAACATTTATAACTAGTATGTTGATAATATTTTTCCAAGTCATGATTATCTTATTTGTTTCACAATTATATTTCAAAATCAATTTATTAAGTTCTTTTTTTATTTTATTTATTTCATTAATTATGATTATGTCCTTATTTGTAATTATGGGTATGTTTATAGGTTATGTTTTTAACAGTGAAGAAATAGCAATGATGGCAGCGGTTTCAATAGGAAGTTTACTTTTGTTAACTTCAGGAATAGTTTTTCCATTAGAGAGCATGCCTAACTATATATTAGATAAAGCAAAAATGAACCCAATGCTTTTGGGTTCGGAGATGTTTAAAAAATCACTTCTTTTTGGGGCAAATTTTGAATCAATCAAACAATCTTTTATGTATTTAGCTATCTTTTTTTTGACTTTCCTCTTTTTTATACTTTTAATAAAAAAACATAAAAGAATAATTTACTTGATAAAAAAACCATTTCAAGTGAGACAAAAAAAAGAAAAACTGATGCAGCTTTTTGATTTTGCTGACAGAAAAGCAAAAACGCTTCCAGAATTCATTATTTCTCTTCATAGTATGACAAATGAAAAATTTACAGAACTGCTGAATAAATCTGCATTTTATGAATGGATGTTATATGTTGAAAAAAATAAAGTTTTGGCAGGAAAAATAAAAAACATATCTTCAAAAGAAGAATTAAACAATTTCCTTATTGAAGAAATAAAAAAACAAACAAAAAATAAATAATACTTTTAAAACATAGGATATTTCTTAAACAAATGAAAACCTTTAGAAACATTTACCTTTTAGGAAGCTCACATGTGGCATCCGAAAGCATTAGGCAGGTTAAGCAGAATATTGAAAAAATTGCACCGGATATTATAGCGCTTGAACTTGACAGTGGAAGAGCATATGCACTAAAACACAAGGTTAAGAGACAAAAAAATATTGACCTTGTCAAAATATTAGGACTTCCTGGTTTTTTATTCTACCTTTTTGGAGAATTTATACAGAGAAAATTAGGCAAAATAATGAATATAAGTCCAGGATCTGAGATGCTGACAGCTATCAGACTTGCAGAGGAAAAAAAATTGCCTGTCTTTTTTATAGATCGAGAAATTCAAATTACATTATCCAGATTTTCCAAACACGTAAAAAAAAGAGAGATACTAAAAATGTTTTTTGATGTTGTTTTTGGTTTTTTTAAAAAAGAAAAAGTAAAGATTGACTTATCAAAATTACCTTCTGAAGAATTAATAAGTTTTGTTTTGAGCGAGACAAAAGAGAGGTATCCTTCTTTTTATAAGATCCTTATTTATGAGAGAGACAGGTTTATGGCCAACAAATTATATGCTCTCTCCTCTTCTTTTCCGGATAAAAAAATATTTGCTGTTTCTGGAGCAGGACATAGTAAAGGAATTTTGAATTATCTAGAACAAATTTCAAAGCAAGAGCATAAATTTACTTGAAAACCATGCTGACATAGCTCACTGAATTTTTATAATCCCCGAGGATGTCTCCTGAAGTATAATGCATTAATAAATTGGCTTTTGGTTTTTTTTCATAGTTTTCTAGCATAGCCAAAAAGACAAGAAGTGGC
Organism: uncultured Methanosarcinales archaeon; assembly: GCA_964392465.1. Taxonomy (GTDB): domain Archaea; phylum Nanobdellota; class Nanobdellia; order Woesearchaeales; family GW2011-AR15; genus JAAXVZ01. The sequence goes on from CAYMPC010000001.1 coordinate 28,846, forward strand.
ATATAACCGCAAATAGTTATTCTTGTTGAATTTATATACTCTTTAAATCCTTGTGTGTCTAACTTTGCGATAATGTCAATTGCGCCCTTGTCAAGAGAAGTGATTCTTTCAGGAATATCTGTTGAAAAAGGGATATAATGATAATTTCTTCCATAATGTGTAAAATCAGAACTTAAAATAAAGAGTATTTTTTTATTAATCTTTTTGAAATAATCATATAATTCTTTTCCTAATATATTGAAATCTAAATCGTTTCCAATACCTATGGGAATAATTCTGAGTTCTTTTAGTTTGTCCCTGTTTGCATATTGCAAAAAGGGGAGCTGGACCTCAATAGAATGTTCGTAAAGATGAATATCCTCTCTTATTTTTAATGAGGTGTTTTCACTTATTCCTTTGATGATTTCTTTATGTGTTCTTATTGTTCCAAGAGGGGTTTCCCAGTCTTCTAGAGATAATCCTGAGTTAATATCAGAATGATTAGGTGCTAAAATAACAAAAGCATCTGGAAATTCAGATTCCGCAATCTCCATATAGCTCCATGCAGCACAAGGTCCAGAGAAAAAATATCCAGCATGTGGAGAAATTACAGCAATTATATTTTTGTTTCTTCTTTTTATAGGCAAATCTCCTGGCCCTTTTTTTGAATAAAAGCAAGCCTCTATTTGTTTATTTAACCCTTCAAAAGATCCTTCGTAAAATTGTCCTGCCACACAAGATTTTCTTACCATATAATATCATATTAGAAATACCTTTAAAAAGCTATTTGATACCATCAAAAAAACTTTTGAAATTTTAGCAACTTTTAAATAAACAAGCACTTTAATAAAAAAAATGGAAATATCTGTTGTTATTGCAGCATATAATGAAGAAGAGAACATTCAAGATCTTTATACTAAAATTACTAAGGTATTAAAAGAGTTAAAAAAAGAATATGAAATATTGATAGTAGATGACGGCTCAACAGATAGAACCTTTTTGGAATTGGAAAAGATAAACAGAAAAGACAAGAAATTAAGAATAATAAAATTTAGAAAAAATTTTGGGCAAAGCGCAGCATGGGACGCAGGATTTAATAATGCCAAAGGCAAAATTATTATAACAATGGATGCAGATCTTCAAAACGATCCAGAAGACATTCCTAAACTGTTAGATGAACTTGAAAAAGGATATGACGTTATATCTGGGTGGAGATATGCAAGAAAAGATTCTTTTTCAAAAAAAATATTTTCTTCTTTTTCTAGATTTCTAAGAAAAAGAGTTATAGATGATAAGATACATGACTCAGGGTGCTCCTTGAAAGCCTATAAAAAAGAATGTGTTGAAGGGATTGAGTTGCATGGAGAAATGCACAGATATATTACAGAAATTATGGCATTAAAAGGATATAAAATAGGAGAACACAAGGTTAATCATTTTCAAAGGAAACACGGAAAAACAAAATATAATCTAATTAGGTTGCCAAAAGGATTCTTAGACCTTTTAGTAATTGCTTTCTGGCAAAAATATTCATCAAGGCCGATTCATTTATTTGGAGGATTGGGATTACTGATGACGTTTTTGGGAATTGTTTTAGGAGGCTATCTTGTTTTTATTAAGTTCCTTTATAATGTAGCTATATCTAACAGGCCACTCCTTTTATTAGCAGTTCTTTTTATTCTTTTAGGAATACAATTTATTGTTTTTGGATTGATAGCAGATATACTTATAAAAATGTATTATTCAGGAAATAAAAAAAACTATTCGATAGAAAAATTAATTTGAATTCTTTTTTTATATTTTCTTTATTAGTTTGACCCACCCAAAAAAACCAAGGAAAGCAACGTATATTAGTTGTATAATATGCAGGCTGAACGATAAAAGTACAGCATTTTCTAAGGAATATCCTAAAACAATTAAACTAATTACCCATAGACTCTCAAAAGTTCCAAAATTAGCTATCCCTCCAAAAGGAATAATACCCGAAAGAACACCCATAGGTACAACAAATAATAGAATACTCAAAGGAAGATAGAAACCTAAAGATATTATCAAGAAGAAATAGCAGAAAAACCCAAGGCCAAAAGACAAAAGAGAAAGGAAAAAAACAGAGAAAATAGTCTCTTTTTTTTTATAACTCATAAAACTTTTCAAGAAAAGAAATGTGTTCTTCTTAATATTGGCAAAAAAATTTAATTTTAAAATTTTATTTTTCCAAATTTTTTCTAAAACAGAAATTAAAAACAAAGGGTTAAATAAAGAATAAATCACACAAATCAAAGATAGCAAAAAAACCAAAGTAAAAAAAAAGCTTTTGTTGTAATCTAATTTTAAAGGATTGGAAAAAATAAGTCCTATAAATAACATCAAAACAATAACAACAAAATCAAATAGTCTTGCAACAATAAAAGAAGAGAAGGCCTCTTTATAATCTCCTTGTTTTGTTTTTTTAATCAAGAAAGGGTAGCTCAACTCTCCCAGTTTGAAAGGTAAAAGGTAATTTAGAAAATTATAAACAAAAACAATATCTAACATATTGCTTAGACTTGTTTTGTTTTTCAGCAAAACTCTAAACCTTACAGCCCTCACTATAAGTACAAAAGTATAAAGGACAAGTGCAATTATTAGATATTCTATTTGAATATTTTTTCCTATTTCTATATATTTATTAATATCTGTTTTTGATAGCAGCAAATAAAGAAGAATAAAACTAATAAAAAAGGAAATTAGTAATTTTATGAAATCTTTTTTTTTCATTCTAAGTTAATATATCTTATCTCATAAAAAGAGCCATCTGTTCTAGAATATTGCCTATTCAAAAGAGCTTTATCTTGCAGCATAGAATTAAGCGCTGTTTCATTAAAAGTGCCTCCTTTTCTGAATAAAAAAAAGATTGGCTGTACTTGCTGTTGGCTAGCTTGAAAAAATCCGAATTGAACAAGCCTATAGTTATCTCTTATATAATTCATAACTTCTTGATTTTGAAAGTAATAATTGATCCCCCACTGATACATAAAAATCCAGTTTACATTATTCTCTTCTTCGGCCTTTTTCAGATATTCTGCTGTTGCTGGAGGTTTATACCCCTTTATTCCTGCATGCCACAACACACCAAAACTCTGCCCAGTAGAATGAAACATTCTATCTTCTTTTTGAGCGTATTCTCTAATATAATCTCCAGCAATATCCAACCCAGGAAATTGCGTGTCAAATTGTCTGTTTTTTGCCTCTATTGACTTTGCATATAAAGCAGAATTTGGGAGGGGAAATAAGAAAATGAAAACAAAAAAAATTGCAATTTTTATTAATAATTTGCTTTGCTTTTCATTAAAAAAACCCGCTATGTTAGAAGCAATAACATCCATAAAATAACCAATCATAAATATAATTAAGGGAGCAACAGGAAATTGATGATAGCTGTGTCCACTCAATTTATATCCCATAATAAATAAAAACACAAAGACAGAAATAAAATACCAAAACATGAACCTGTAACCTAATTTGTTTTTATTTTTTGAGAAGTAAAGCATAAGGAAAAGGAATGAGCCTATAAAAGCAAAATAAACGCCAATCATACTATAATTATCAGTAACATAACTCTTCATTATATTCCAAAAATCACTACTTCCTACCATGCTTAGATCAACAAGATTAACAAGATCATAAGAATCTAAAGAATCTTGGCTGAACTCTTTGCCAAAAATATTGTTTTTTACATATATTTCTGAATAAGCCATCCATCCTGGAAACCCAGAGAAGATTATTGCAGCAACTAAAAGAGAAAAGATAGTCTTTTTAGGATCTTTTTTGAAATTAAAGATAAGCTTTTTGAAAGGAAATGTGAAAAACATGGGTATTAAAATGACAACAAAAGTATATTTTGTTATTGAGGCAAGCATTACAAAAAGAGAAGCAAGATAAAGATATGAAAATTTATTTTCTTCCAATTGTTTTTTAATCCATTTAATATAAAATAGAACTCCTAAAAGCATAAAAAAAAGCCCGGGATTAATAACATCAATATTATGGCTGAAAAAAACATACATGGGATTTATAGCAGATAGAAAAGCGCATAATAGAGCAATATCTTCCCTTTCAAAAAGTTCTTTTATTAAAAAATAAAATACTAATACAGAGCCAAGGGAAAAAAGAATATTTGCAAGCCTAGCTATAACTAGGCTCTCGCCAAAGATCTTAAACAAAAATCCTACAATAACACCTATCATAGGGAAAGTGTCATTGTGCTGACCATCTAATGGTTCTCTTATGTTCTCTGTTGAATCTCTCATAGGGACAAAAAAACCATACTTGAAAAAACCCTCTCTTGCAAAATTTCTAGCTTCTGTTATATAGTGTGCAGTTTTCCAATTGTGGTATCCAATTACAGGATATTGAATGTGATAGAATCTGAGATAAAAGCCATATGCTAAAAATCCAAGTAAAAGCACAATAACTACAATATAAGAACCATATTTTCGATTCAATTTAAGTAATTCAAATAAATTTGCTTCCTCTTCTTTAGAAATCTCAACTTTTTCTTTCTTTTTTCCCATACTAAATCAAGCCCCCACTACAAATTGAGATATTCAGAATTATATAAATTTATTGACTACTATTGACTATAAAAAATAGCAGAAACAATTAAACCCTCGAAGGACCCCACGAATGGAGCCCTCCCAGGGAAAAAGAGGTGAATGTAAAAGTAATGTATCTACTTTAAAATAGTCACTTATTATATATAAAACTTTCTATTTTGATTACATTTCAAAGTAGTAACAAATACTTTTTTAAAACAAGATAATGTCTAATCTATATGATCCAAAAGAAATGTGTAAAATGCAATAAAAAAGCAGAGCTTTTTCTTCCTACGTTTACCTCTTGCAGAAGTTGTTTTGTTAAAATAATAGAGAAAAGAGTTAGGAAAGAGTTTAGAGTGAATGAATTTCTTAAAAAAAAAGATAAAATTTTTTTAATTGATGATGGTAGTCCAGAAGCAAAGCTCAATATCTATTTTATAAAAAACCTCTCACAAAACCTATTTTTAAATTTAATAATACTAAAAGCAGAAGAGTATTCTTTAGGAAAGACTTTTAAAAAAAATATTAAAAAGATCATTATTCCTTGGAACTCAGACAAAGAGGCTCTTTATTTTCTTGAATCTGTTCTGGATAATAAAAATGCAGAATATCTCGGACATTTCCTTATTAAGGGCAATTTATTTTTTAAGCCGCTTTTGCATGTTTCAAATAACGAGATTCTTTTGTTTGCCAGGATAAAAAATATTAAATTATCACCCAAAGCATTCCTTAAAAAGGAAACTTCTTATCTCTCTGAACATCTTGAGTTATTGGAAAATGAATTTCCTGAAGTTAAATTCAGCCTGATTAAAAGCAGCCAGGATATTAAAAACAAACTCAAAAACAAAAACAAATAAATACTTAATATTATACTAATAAATTATGAAGAAAAAAACAACCATATTTTTTTTAATTTTTCTTCTTTTTTTATTTTCAGTAATTATTATAATCTTCTTTTTTTCAAAGTCTATAAATCTAAGTTTTCCCAGCATTAAAGAGTCAAAAAAAGAAATAAATGTCTTTTTTTGTCCTGAACAGAAATGTAAAGAAAAATTAATTGAACAAATTGATAATTCCTCAGATATAAAATGCGCCTTTTATGAGCTGAATTTAGAAGACATAATAAAAAAACTAAAAGAAAAAAAAGCAGAGGTTGTTATAGAGGATTCTACTTTTAAGGAAGAAACAGGATTCAACACTGGTTTTTCAAAAGCGTTAATGCACAATAAATTTTGTGTTTTTGATAATAAAATTGTTTTTACAGGAAGTATGAATCCTACAAAAAACGATAATTATCAAAATAATAACAATATAATTATTATTGAATCACCTGCTCTTGCTCAGAACTATCTTGAAGAATTCAAAGAACTAAAAAATAATATTTATGGAAAAGGCGGAAAAGTAAAAAATCCCCTTATTCAATTGGGCGACACAATAATTGAAAATTATTTCTGCCCTGAAGATAACTGTAAGCTGCGTGTCATAAATGAGCTGAAAAAAGCCAACAGTTCCATATATTTTATGACCTTTAGTTTTACTGATGAGGACATAGGTAATCTATTATGGAACAAGCATTACTTAGGGTTGGATATAAAAGGGATTTTCGACAAAAACCAAATAAGCCAATACTCTAGATATGAAGAGTTAAAAGACTTTTCAATAATAGACAAAAACATGTATAAACTACATCATAAAGTTTTCATAATAGATAATAAAACAGTAATTACAGGTTCATATAATCCTACAAGAAATGCAAATGAGTATAATGATGAAAATATAGTGATAATCAAAGACAGAGAGATAGCAAAAAGATATATTGAAGAGTTCAATAATTTATTTTTTCATGAAGAAAAAATGCCTGAACTTTCTTCTGATGTAATAATTTATTCAGTTTTATATGATGCATTAGGAAAAGATGAAGGTAATGAATATGTCGAATTGAAAAATATAGGTATAAACACAACAGATTTAAGCTATTATTCTTTGAGCGATAATAAAACAAACATGAGACTTTATGGAAGTTTGGAAAAGGGCAAATTAACAAAAATAATACCGAGTTTTTCTTTAAAAAACACAAACGGCACACTCTTACTTAAACATAATGCAAAAATCATAGACTTTCTTTTTTGGGAAGGAGAATGGAGATTGGAAGCAAAGGAAGGAACTATTTTGTTTAGAAAAGAAGAAGATAATATTGGAGAAGATAGTTGGATATCATTAACTTAATTCTCACTTAACAAAAAAGTTTTTTATTAGTTTACCGGTTTCTTTAGGATACTCAATATAGAGATTATGTCCAGAATTAGGAAATACTTTGAGTATGCTATTTTTTATATTTTCTAGTATGTCTTTTTGGGAAGAAAAATTAAAAAAAAAGTCTTTTTTGCCATATATCAAAAGCAAGGGCATGTCAATATTTTTCAACTCTTCTTTATTTATACAGAATTCTCTTGCTTTTTTCATCATTTGATATCGCAATGCCCGGGTTCTTAAAGAATTATTTAAAGAGTTTTTCAATCCGTACTTCAAATCAAAAAAAGGAGTCGTAATATTGGAATAATCTATGTTTGATTCTCTTTTTTCTTTCATATTTTTCGATAAAAAAAAGATCAGCTCTGAAATAGGCATATAAAAAAAACCAACAAATTTTGTTTTATTTCTTATTTTATTTAAGGTGTACGTTGAGGATATTAAAACAATCTTTTTGATTTTTATCCTTTCTTTGTACATCAAGCAGAATTTTAGTGAGACAAGACCACCAAAACTTACACCCACAATATAAATTTCTTTTGTTTTTTCTTTTTTTAAAATAGCATTAATATCCTTTCCATAGTTTTCTAATTTGTCATCTTCGATGTTTTTTGGAAAATCTGAATTTCCTCTTCCTCTTAAATCAGGAGCAATAACAATGTATTCTTTCAAAAAATAGCTATAAAGTCTCTTAAGCATGGTATGATTTCCGTGAAAACCGCCATGTACAAAAACAATAGTGCCCTTTATTTTCTTTTTTTGACAAGAAGGTAAACTTTTTGAATAATAAAGTTTGGTTTTATCAAAACTTTCTATAAACATCTGTTTTTGAAAATAATAAGATATTAAAAAGTTATTTAAACTCTCTTTTGTTCTTGGCTTAGATGAGCTTTTCAATAGGAATAACAATGGCCTTAATTGCAATGTTTTGCTGGGGGATAGCAGACTTTTTGCAGGCATTGGTTATTAAGAAGATTGGCTCATTGAAGACAATGTTTTTCGGAAATTTGTTTGGAATATTCTTTTCTTTATTCTTCTTTTTTTATTTTTTCTCTTTAGGAAAGATACATATAGACCTTACAAGTTTTCTTCTTCTTTTTGGTGCAGGAATAATTGATGTTATAGGCGTATATAATTTTATGAAATCATTTGAGATAGGAGAAATTAGTATAGTTACGCCAATATCAGCTTCTTATTCCCTTGTTACGGTAATTTTAGCATTTCTTTTTTTAGGAGAGACATTATCTTTCTTAAAAATAATTTCCATATTAATAATTCTTTTTGGAATTGTTCTTGTTTCCACAGATCTTAAGAAACTAAAAAACTTGCATACAGCAAGAGGAGTTAAAGAGTCTTTGATAGCTCTATTTGTATGGGGATTTTATTTTTTTGTGATAGGTGTTGTTTCAAAAAGGTTATTTGATTACACTTTTTCAGGTATGGCGCTTACTCCTTTTGAAGCAAAAGTATCTGTTGCGATTAATTTGTTTTTCTTTTCAAACATAATCAATACTGGATTGATGATTCTTTTTTCAGGCATAAAAGAAAAAAATAAATCCTTTTCAGTATTAAAAGCAAAAAACGTTCTACTCTTTATCTTTATTAACTTTGTTTTATATAATGTGGCTTGGATAGCAGTTAATTACGGCATAGCACAAGATCTTGTTTCAATTGTTACTCCTGTTAGTTCTCTTTATCCTGCATTGACTGTCGTGTTAGCATGGTTCTTTTTGAAAGAAAAACTTGTCCTTAATCAGAAAATAGGTGTTTTTTTAACTATTTTTGGGATTTTTTTAATAAGCCTATAATTCTAAAAAATATTAAAAAGGAATAATTACTCAACTATACAAGTATCTATCTTAGTAAGGTTACAAAAATCAGTAGTATAATTATATGCTCCCGCATTCAAAAAAACAATCTTATCTCCTATTTTTGGTTTATCGAGAAAAACCCTGTATCTAAATATATCCATAGAATCAGGAGTATTGCCTTTTATTGTATATGGAATACCTTTTCCTAAATTATCGTCTAATTCTCCTTCTACAAGCAATCTAATATGTGCAACAAAAGTGTCCATAGCAGCATTGTAAACAGAGCAATCTATTATTATATTATTATCATAAATACTTTTTATGTTTGCCTCTAATTTGACAGAAGGAGCAGCAATAAATCTTCCTGGTTCAATTATCATTTTTATATTCTGATTATTAAGCCATTCTTTTAATTCTTTAATTTTATAAACAATGTTTTTTATTATAGATACATTGAAATTCTTATACTCGGCAGGCAAACCACCGCCAATATTCACATAATCAATGTTTTTCCAATTATCCTTATCTATTGTGTCTTCAAGCTCTTCTTTTATTTCCCATTCACTTACATTTTGAGTTTTTCTGTGAAAATGAATCCCAATTTTCTCAATGTTTTTATTTCTTCTTAGCACATGAAGATATTTATTTACTTTTTTTGAATACATACCGTAAACGAAATGTTTTCCTGTATGGATTGTGTTTTCTTTCAACTTCATCCTGAGCAGAAGGGAAATCTTTTTTTTGTTTTTTTCAATATAACTTATTAAGGTATTAAGATCGTTTTCATTGTCCACTACAAATTTATCTATTCTTCTATTGAATAATATTGAAAGCTCATCTTCATCCCAAGCTTGTGAAAAATACCAAACTCTTTGTGGATCCTTTAATGTTTTAAAATCTTCAATCGTATGTACGCTGAAAAAACAATCTGTTTTTTCCTCAAGTATTTTTCCTACTTCAATATTAGTTTTATAACTATATGAAACAACATCTGCAATTTCTTTAATCTCATTATATTTTTCTAATACCTTTTTTTTGCTTAATACAAATCTTGCTTTGCTTAACATTTTAGTAGACCTTCTTTTTCTAATTCTTCAAGTGCTTTCATCATTACTAAAGGAAAAGTAAAGGTAACATCACCTATTACTGTTGAAACATCAGAATCATCTTTTACTTTACCCCAGCTTTTGGCTTCTTCTGTAGATGCACCAGACATGCTTCCTGAAGTACTATGCGCAGTTGTCATATAAACAGCATAATCGAGGCCCCCATTTAATAAAGCGGCCAGTATTGCATGGTGTTTTGAGATGCTTCCTCCAAGTGAGATAATACCTTTTTTGTCATCTTGTGAAGATGTAAAAAGGATATTTGCAAAATCTTTTACTACATCGATTACAAAATCAGGGTGTTTTTGCTGTAGCATGAAAAGATGAAAGCCCAAAGAACCGTCTGTTATCCCAGGACAAAAAATAGGAACTTTTTTCTTTGCTGCTTGATACAAAATTGAGTTTTTATCCTCAAGCATCATACCTATTTCATGTATCATTTCAGAGACAGGCCATCTGGCTTTTTTTTCATAAATCTTTTTCAGCATAATATTAATAGTATCTTCAAAATTCAGATAGCTTTCATTTTTTATGAATAGATTGCCTACTCTATTTACTCCTTTTTCATATAATGCAATATCATCTGATTTGAATTTCCCTATGATAAACTCCTCTCCTTTTGCTTTCATTATGTCTTCTTCTATTCCACCTACAGTTGTTACAATAATATCAATCATTCCTAATTCAATTAATTGTGCAAAAAAGCCTCTTAATCCAGAGGTTACCATATTTGAGGTATAGGTAAAATAAATTTTTGCACCGTCTTTTTTCATTTTGACTATAACATCAACCGCTTTCTTCATTTCAGAACTTTGAAATCCAACATTTCCCATGCTTTCAACTAATTCAGAAACACTTATTCCTTTTTTCCATATTAAATCTTTAACTTTTTTCATAGATATCACCAAAACAGATTAAATCAATAAATTAAAAGAACACAATTTTATTAATTACGCACCCATTTTATAAACTGTGCTAACCATAAAATAAAGGAGAATAAGGATATTTAAAAAATTAATTACTTTTTATCTTGATCAGTATTAGGTTTTCTTAGATGATACTCAAATTTATCTTCATATTCTCTTCTTTTTAATTCTCTTTTTATTCTTTCCAACCATCTGTACACATTAGAATGAGGGCTGCCTTTAATCAGCATCTCAATAGCTCTTCTTGCCATAGTAACAGACTCTATTGTACCAATGATACAAATTGTTTTTCCATAAACAGAAACATAAGATTCAGTAAATTCTTCAATTAATTCTCTTGTTCTTCCATTAGTTCCAATTACCCTTCCTTTTATTCTATTAAGCTGGGAAGGATTTTCAAAATCAGGCAAATTAATCATTTCGAAGGCATAATCTTGTTTTAACAGCAATAATGCAAGTTCAGGATTAAACCCTCTTCCTATTGCCCTTATGATATCTCTTGTTGAATAAAGCAGAACAGCATCTTCACCAGAAACAGTAATCTCTCCTTCTTTGCTGTCAATTGTCAACTTTGTTTTTGTATTCTCTTCTACTTGTTTCTTGATTTCTCCTTTTTTGCCTATCAAAACAGCAATCCTGTCCTTTGGAATTTTTATCTGATAGCTAAATTCAGCCATATTCCTCAGAAAATATGGGTTGTTTTTAAAATTTGTCTAATACCTTTCAAAAAGCATCTCAATTAAATATTTAATATCGCTTTTATTCTCCTTTCTTATGAAAGATATCTTTGCTGGAGATAAAATTTTAAGGCATTCTGAGAGGATTGATGAATTTTTTAAATCAGGCAATGCAAGACCAATAACAGCAGAATTTGATATGACTAATTTATGCAATAACAACTGTCCTTATTGTTTTGGTTATTACAAAAGAGAATACAATAATGCGCATATGGCTAAAGAAGAGGCAATAAAAATACTAGATGACTTAAAAGAAGAAGGGATATTGGCCATTACCTTTACTGGGGGAGGAGAGCCTCTTATGAATTCTTCTACAATAGAGGTTATGGAATATGCAGAAAAAAAAGGATTTGAGGTTGCTCTTATAACAAATGGGCTTGCTTTGAATGAGGAATATGTCAGAAGGGCATTAAAAATTTCAACATGGATTAGAATATCAGCTGATGCTGATTCTGCTGATACCTATGCTAAAACACATGGCATGAATGAGAAAGCATGGGATTTTGTGCTGTCTAATATTAAGAGAGCAGTTGAATTAAAAAAAGAGACAAACTCTTCTTGTACAATAGGAGTTGGCTATTTAACTTCAGAATATACTTTTTCTAAGGAACAAATGTTAAGATTTGTGAAGCTCTTTAAAAAAATAGGAGTGGATTATGTCCAGTTTAGGCCAATTATGCCAAGATGGGATGATAAAAAAGACATAGAAAAAGATACCTCTCTTGAAATAATTAAAGAATGTTTAAAAGAGACAACTGAGGATTTCAAGGTTCTTTATTCTAAGCCGAAATATGATTTAATGGAGAAACCAAGGGAACATTGGAGACCTTATGGCCTTTGTTTAGGGGCAAATTTTACAATAGTGATAGGAGCAGACAAAAAAGTATATGTTTGTTGTCATCAAAGGGGAATTGAAAAATATGCTTTTGGAGACTTAACCAAACATACTTTTAAAGAAATCTGGAACAGAAAGCAGGCAGCCTTTGATAAAATAGATTTTAAAGACTGCCCATATCTTTGCAGAAACAATCCTTTCAACATAATCCTTTGGGAGATAAAAACAGGAAAAAGGAAAATAGAACAAATAAAAGAAAAAAGAGAGCATGAAAACTTTCTTTAGCGGATATTTACCCATAATAAGCAGGTTTTGTCTCTTTCATCTCTTTGCCGCGAGCTGCTCTGAATTGGTTTAACAATTCTTTATATGCTTCATCAATCTCTTTTGTTATACTTGGAGCAACCTTTTTCAAAGCTTCAGTAAAGTTCACTTTAAATATTTTATCAGCTTTTATGTTTTTTCTTAAAGCAAGCATTGCAGCTTCTCTGCAAACAGCTTCTAAATCTGCTCCAGCATATCCTTCAGTTTCTAAAGCAATTTCTTTAAGATCAACATCTTTTCCAAGAGGCATACTTTTTGTATGAATCTTAAGTATTTCTAATCTTGCTTTTTCATCTGGAGAATGTACCAAAATGATTCTATCAAATCTTCCGGGTCTTAGAAGAGCAGTATCCAAAATATCAGGTCTGTTTGTTGCTCCTATAAACACAATATCATGTAAGCCAACCATTCCATCCATTTCAGTCAGCATTTGATTGACAACTTTGTCGCTTACATGCCCTTCAGATGAATCAGAACCTCTTCTTGGAGCCAAAGAATCAATTTCATCAAAGAAGATTATTGTTGGGCTTGTTTGTCTTGCTTTTTCAAATATTTTTCTTACTGCTTTTTCAGATTCACCTACCCACTTGCTCAATAGCTCAGGACCCTTAACTAATATGAAATTAGCTTTGCTCTCTGTTGCTACAGCTTTTGCTAACAAAGTTTTTCCTGTTCCAGGCGGGCCATATAATAAAATGCCTTTTGGAGGCTTTATACCCATTCTTTTGAATACAGCTGGATTTTTCAATGGCCACTCCACAGCTTCAATTAATTCCTGTTTTACCATTTCTAGCCCACCGATATTTTCCCATTTTACATTAGGCATTTCAATGAGAACTTCTCTTAATGCGCTCGGTCTTACAACTTTTAATGCTTCAAAGAAATTATCTTTACTTACTTTCAATTTTTCTAATACTTCTTTTGGGATTGGCTGATCTTCTTCTAATTTTAAATCTGGATATATTGTTCTCAGTAAGTTCATAGCTGCTTCTTTTGCTAATGCAGACAAATCTGCTCCAACAAATCCATGAGTAATATCTGCGAATTCTTTCAGATTTACATTTTTCTCTAGCGGCATGTTTCTTGTATGAATCTTTAATATATTCAATCTTCCTTCTTTATCAGGTACACCAATCTCTAGCTCTCTATCGAATCTTCCAGGTCTCCTTAATGCAGGATCTAGCTCATTTGGGATATTTGTTGCTCCTATTACAACAACCTTTCCTCTTGATTTCAAGCCATCCATTAAAGCCAGCAATTGTGCGACAACCCTTCTTTCTACTTCTCCTTTAGATTCTTCTCTTTTTGATGCAATTGCATCAATCTCGTCTATAAAAATTATGGAAGGCGCTCCTTTTTCTGCTTCTTCAAATTTTTTTCTTAGATTCTCTTCAGATTGTCCGTAATATTTGCTCATTATCTCTGGACCATTAATCAAAAAGAAATTTGCAGCAGTTTCATTTGCAACTGCCTTTGCCAACATAGTTTTTCCTGTTCCAGGAGGACCATGTAATAATACGCCCTTTGGAGGCTCTATTCCTAAAGCTTCAAAAAGTTCAGGGTGTTTTAATGGCAATTCTACCATTTCCCTTACTTTCTTAAGCTCTTCATCCAATCCTCCAATATCTTCATAAGTTACTTCAAGCATTTTTTCTTCTGCTACTTCAACTGCTTCAGGATTAAATTGGACTTCTGTTTGCTCAGTAATAATAACCGGTTGTTTTGGTAAGGTATCTACAACAACAAATTTCAAATCTCCTAGACCAAAACCCATTAGACTTTCATCAAGCATGCTGAAAAAATCATCTCCAAACAAAGGGTTTGAGGACATTGTTCTCCTTCTGGTTTTTGTTCCCCCTAATGAGACAATATCTCCTTTCAAGACAGCTCTTCCAAGTAATCCTTGTTTAAATATTACTGGATTAGCTCGTACAACAATTCCTTTTCTTTGAGGGGCAATAATTATTTTTTTTGCCTCAATAATATTTGCTTTTTTGATAGAAACAAGCTCACCTATACCTGCTTTTGCGTTTCTTCTTATAAGGCCATCCATTCTAATAATATTTAGTCCAATGTCTCCAGGATATGCCCTGTCTGTAATTGCAACTGTCTTTCTTTCTCCAGTGATTTCAATAATATCTCCGGGCCTTATTCCTAAATCATGCATAAAACCAGAATCAATCCTTACAATTCCTTTATTTACATCATCTTGAATAGCTTCAGCAACTTTTAATTTAATATCACTTACCATAATCTCACCCAAAGGAATTAAAAATTAGGGAATAAATAAAGGTATCGGAAGAGCGGAAGAGCCTACGGTGATAACCTATAGATAGGTTGTCTTTATATAATAGTAAAAAAATAGTTTTTTTATATAACTTGTTTTTTTTTAAAGTTTAGCATGACAAAAATAACAAAACCCCAACAATTAATACCTTTGGCCAACAAAGGAAATGATTTTTTACATGATCAAAGAGAGAGCTATAACAATGCAACCTTATTAACAGACCCATGGAAAATTTACTTTTCTTTATCACATGAAGCAGCAATTTTTTTAGTTTCTTTTAGTAATCAATTATCTAGAGTAGGTCAAACAGGAGTACAGCTTTATGAAGATAGAACAGCATTATTAAAAAAACTTAAAGATGAAAGAGTTATAACTAAACCGCAACAAGGCGAATCCTTTGCAGACCAATTAGAAGCAATAGGTCTTTACTATGATATGACTACTCCAAAGAATAGAGATTTAGAGGACATAGTATCTAAAGTTGTGGGATCTTTAACTTCTTCAAAAGAATATATTAATACTAATTTAAAAAATAATGAGGATATAAATAGCAGAAACTGGAACACAACAGTAGAGGAAGCAATCCAGGCATATACAGCGTTGCTATTTTTGAGAAATGCATATGAAACATCAGGCATTTTAAACTCAAAAGGTCATACAAACGGAATTAACTTGATAACCTATACTCCCAAAGGGCTAAAAGAGCTTTTTTATTCTATTTTTGAAAGAAATTATAGATTGAGTTTAGTTGACAAAGGTATTATACCACCAGAAGAAGATGGAAGAAAGGGATTTCCAAGAATATGGAATTTTTTAAGAGCCAGGGGGGTTGAACTTGAAAAAGAAGAAGAACTATTGAGATATGTTGATTCAATTATTCATCCTAACCGTACAGGATTTATAAGGAATATACCTCTTATTGGAGATTTTTTTACAGCAGAAGCATACAAACTTGTTTATGGAGTGAATAAATTCTCATTAAAGAAAAAATAAAAATTTTACTTCTTTTTCTTTTCTTCCTTTGTCTCTTTTGGAATCTCTTTATTAGTTATCTTTGGCAAAGGTACATGTGGAGGTAGTTGCATATCCCTTCCTAAGAATAAAGCTTCAATGCTACATCTTTCTAAAAGATTATTATATACTTCTTGAATTACTTCAGGAGGAAGTTTTTTTTCCTTTTCCCATTGTCCTAATGTTTCTTTTACCTTTTCTTCAGTAGTAAGATATACTAGAGCGCCTTCCAGTAAAATACTTCCTACTTCAGGGTTAAAAGTAGTTGTATATGAAAATTTAAATTCTATTCCTTTTTGCTTTGATCTACCAACAACATTAGCTTCTTTTAAATTGTTTAATATTATGTTATTTTTTACCTCTATTTTACCTGTAGCTGCTTTACTTTTTTCTACATTAAATTTTGTAAAGTGAAATCCAATTATCGCCATTTCTTCATCACCTTGTTATTTGTAAAGTGTTAATTTTTTCATATATATATAAAGCTATTGCTCAAGAGAAGGAAATCTTGCCCTTTCATTGCTTAGGAACCAGGTGGACGCCATATATTTTGTTGGACACAGTCCGTATAGTATAATTAGAGCCCCTTCAGCTCCTAAAGTTGCAAAAAGGCAAGTAACATAATGTTTTTTATGTAAATTTATAAAGCTTTTTATTAACACACTGTTTCTTTAATAAATATGACTGATCAGAGCAAAGAGAAATTCAAAATATACAAAAATGTTTTTGATGAATTTACTTTATCTACTTTATTTAAATTAAGTTCTCAAGGTCATTTTGACGAGCTGATTATTCCGATTAGGATAGGCAAAGAAGCTAATATATTCTTAGCAGATACAAAAGAAGGACATCATGTGATTGTTAAGATATATAGGTTAGCTTCCTGTAATTTTAACAAAATGTATTCTTACATTAGATCGGATCCGCGATTCATGAACCTTAAAAACAGGAGGAGATTAATTATTTTCAAATGGGTCCAGAGAGAATTCAGGAATCTTTTTATTGCAAGAGAAAAAATAAATGTCCCTCAGCCGATTGCTTTCTCAAATAATATTATCGTCATGGAATCTATAGGCCAGGATAGCCCTTCTCCTCCTTTGAAAGATAAGCCGCCGAAAAACCCAGAGGAATTTTCTTCTAAAATACTTCTTTTCATAAGAGAATTAGCCAAACTAGGAATAGTGCATGGTGATTTATCAGAGTTTAATATTCTTAATAATAATGAAAAACCATATTTTATAGATTTTTCACAAGGGACAAGCATAGACGATTCAAACGCATTTGGGTATTTAAAAAGAGACTTAGAAAACATAAAAAGATTTTTTGAAAAATATAAAGTAAAAATTAATGCAGAGAAGGAATTTAAGGACATAACAAAAAGGCACGAAAAAAAATTATTTAGAAAATAAAAAAATAAAACAAAAAGAAACAATTAAAAAGAAACAGCTCTTTTTTAATTAAAAAAGGTGATCATTGTGGCAGACAAAAAAAATTCAAATGATGAGCAGATAGGTTTTCATAAAGGTGCATTATCAACGCTTGCAAAAGAAAGACAAGAATTAATGAAATTAGTTAGTATAGTAGAGCAACTTATGCAGATGCATGTTAAAGCACTGCAGGAGATGGGTGTTGATTTGCAGAAAATGGCAGAAGAAGCAGAAAAACAGCATAAGAAGCCAATAGAAGATTTAGTTGATAAAGAAAGTAGAAAATAAGTTTTTTTGAATTATCATGATTTCTTTTAATTTTTTTGGTCATCAAAACATACTATCGACACACAAGAACACAATAGAATTTACCAAAGAAAGTGAGGTAACTAAAAAGGGAGATTGTATTCTTGGTGTAAAATCAGATTTTAATCCCACAGACTTAAAAGAAGTATGTAAAAAAAATAATAAAATAAAAATAAAAATTTTTGTTCAAGATTTAGTTGAAGAAATAATATGTTTTACAAATAAAGACTTTGATGATGCTCATGAAATTGTTATCAGAAAATCAGAATTTAATACAAAAAGAACCTTTGGGATAAAAGCAGATAAAGTTGCTCTAGATATAAATAGAAAAATAGTGGATAAATTGAAAAATCCTAATATCAAAGGAAAAGTTGAGATTCTTGAAATAAAATGAAAAGAGCAATGAACAATAAAGAAGTAAAAGAAATTTTATTTGAATTACAAAACAGGTTTAACCTTTCTTTTACAAAAAAAGATCACTTTGACAAAGATGAAAATATTATTTTGATAAATAATGAACCTGCTTTTTTCTATTATGAAACTAAGTTAATTCCCACACTCAAAATAATATTAAAATCCAACTTTCTTAAAAAAATAACAGTGGATATGGGAGCTGTAAAATTTGTTGTTTCTGGAGCCGATATAATGAGGCCAGGAATAACAAAAATAGATGAAGGCATACAAAAAGAAGAGATAGTTTCTATTATTGACATGACACATTCTAAGCCATTGGCAATAGGGCTTGTATTGTTCTCTGCAGAGGAAATAAAAAACATGACCACTGGCAAGGTTATTAAAAATCTGCATTGGGTAGGAGATAAAATCTGGATTACTTACTAAAAAGTAGTTATCTTAAGAAAGTTTTTTATATTAGTCTTTAGTTTTCAGAGTAAAAATGGTAGATTTGACATTAGAGGAAACTCTAGGCGGCATCAGAGAATTTGAAGACCAATATAGGCAGATATATTTTTTACCTGTTTTTGCTAAATTAAGAGATCCAAAACAAAGAGAGATTTTTTTTGAAAGTATTCCTAAACCAAGTTCATTTGTTCCAGACTATACCTATGAAGGAAAAAAATTTTCTCTGGAAGAAGCAGCATCCTTTTCTTTTCCAGGGTTAGAAGAAATAATAAGTAACACTTATAATTTTCTTCCAAAAATAGAAGGAGCACTTATGAGCAATGTTTTAAGAAAGGCGCATCTAATTAACTTTACTATATTTACGATTTTAGATGAAGAGGTGTTTGGATCATTCAAGGATCTAAAGAATAGAAAATATGAAAAAATACCCGCTTTTACTCATGCTTGGAAAACACAGCTTCTTTTACCTAAAAATGCACCTAATTGGGTTATTATTTATGCTTTGTCACATGATTCTATTGAAGATTCACATAGACATAAAGCATTAAAAGAATGGATTAGCTTAAAAGAGGGCCAGCAACTTCCTATTTTTAGTAAGTTACTTCTTCTTGGAGCATTTCCTTTTCTTTCTCCTCTTTCTTTTGAGGAACCTCTTTCAATACCACTGTATGATAGCTTATTAGGAGATCAGACGAATCAGTTTTTAGACTTATTATACCTAGGGCAACCCAATAGCAGAGATAAGGCAAGATTGAAAAAAGGCCTAATGTTTATAACAAAAAAAGAATATCAGCCTTATAGTACCTATCTCTCAGGTATAAAAAAGATTCGTAATGCGTATACACGTTATTGGACAATAATAACTAAGATGGATGACAGGTTTGATAATTCTCATTTTAATCCTGTTTTTTATAATAGTCATTTTCTTCAGACAGGTGAAAAATTATTAAAAGATGGAATAAAAAACGTTCAGCTTTTGAATGTAGCACAGGAAATTTATTTAGGATTAGAAAACAGGCTTTCTGAAAAACCAATTTCTGAATTGGCAAGAGGAGAACTCTCTAAACTGGAATTTCTAAAAAGAAAGAATAGTCTTGCAGCTCTCACAAATAATAATATGAATTATTTTATGAATTATATTAGAGAGGTTTATGGCGAAAGGGTTATTTCTCTAAGATATAAATATTATTCCCAACATACAAAAGAAACCAAAACCGTAAATGAATGGCTAGATCTCTTAGAAAAAAGGATATATGATTATTATTCTGTTGGAGGGTTTTCCTCAAAAGATTCTGAATTAGGGAATCCAAAAATTTTATTTAGTTTATCTGGAAGCTTAACATTGCTTGATAAATTATTTGAAGGAGAAATAGAAACTATTTTTGGGAGGTTAAATACTTATAATGCACTATTATTATATAAATATGCAGCAATCACAAAAGTATTTTCTTGTTTATATCTTTCCCATAATCCTTTTGTAAACGGAAGGCTTGTTATAAGAGGGACAGAAGTATTAGGGCTTGATACTTTAGGAACTTATGATCAAAACCTGAGAACATATGTACTTGAAGAAAGTTTAATTAATTAAACTAATTTACTAAAAATCCCGAAAAATAAAAATTATAAAAAATTAAAATGAAAAACCTTGAACAAATGACTATAAGAGAACAACAGCGCTTTTTTGATAGACAAACCCCTAATAACTTAATTAAGGCAGGACTTGTTTCTTCTTTTCCTACTCTATTAGATATTCTTGGTTTTTCTTCACAAGATAAAAAAAGGATATGGGAAGCTGTTTTAGAAGACACAGGTATTGCTAATGGAGATTATCCTTTTTATTCTCCAATGCCTATTGAGACTTTAGCTGAATCTTCTTTTTTAACTCCTACTATAGGTGATAATTTAAGGAGAAGTATTAGAGAAAAATACAAAGGAATAGGCAGAGAACTAGCTTATTTAAATTATAAAATTGGTTCTACTATAAATTCAAGTATACCTTCTTACTATGTTTTTGTTTCAAATGATTTAGATTTACTAAAAGCACTATTCTCAATCCAAGAGTATCACTTCGGAGAGTTAAACATACCCAAATTAGAAAAAAAAATAGATGAAAACGACCCTAGAAACAAAACACATTTGATAAAAGGAACACAAGCTTATGATTTATATCATAGATTAAGGGGAGACACCTCAATTCCTGAAACATCTCTTGAAAAATATTTGAGAGATTATCCACTAGATACAGTTATTGTTGTTACGCCAGAGGCTGCTTTTTCAGGAGGTATACCTCTCCAAGTATATAGAAGAAAGTCGCCAATGAGTATAGCAGACAAATTCGGATATTCTATTATAGCTTATTTGTTAAATATTGCATATTCTGTCTCATTTCAAAGGCAAAAACCACCAGAAACAAGGATAAGTAAATATTCAACCTATAAAAAATGTGGAGTAAAAGATATACCAGGTTTAGCTACTATCTCTCCTTATTTTTCAACTTTTGGAGTATCAATAGAAAGTAGTAATCTAAGTTCCCTTTTAGGGATAAGAAATAAAGAAACCATCTCTGAAACAGGAGAAGTCCATTGGGATGTTAATTTTCTCAACCCAAAAGAGATAGAGCCGACATTAGGTATTTCTCCTCAAGGAATAGGAAGAATTGAAGTACATAGTTTAAGTGATATTTCACATTACTTTAGAATGGAGCTTTTAGGGCCTACATCAAGACCAAATTTTAAAACAACGAGGAGAAGAGAAACAGAAGAGGCCCACCCAATAAAGTCAAAAAAGAAAGCAGTAGAAAAAGGATTAAAATTTGTTTCAGATAGAGTAAATAACATTTTTATGCCAGGTATAAATCTTTCTTCATACCCAGGATCTTATTATTTAGTTAATCCTTCAGGGATACCAACACCTAAATTTGGCTCATTAGTACAAACCCATGATACCAGCAGGTTAGATGATGTTATTACTTTATATAATCCCTTCCCATGGCAGCAGTAAACCTATCTTTATTTAGTTCTTCTCTCTTTTGGCACATAATTATACAGTTTTTTATTTACTATTCTTCCGCATCCCAAAAAATCAGAATTATTTTTAATCAAAACAAAACCATTTAGCACGGAATCAATTTCAAAATCCTCTCCTTTCATCCATTTTTCAGCTTCTTCAGCGTTTAAGTCTAATATGTTTTTTTTTGCTATATTTCCAATTAACTGAGAGCCTTCTATGCTTAATCTTATTTCACCATTATAAATTTCTCCAAAATAAAGACCTAGGGAATTTATTCTTAATTCATCAATATCTATTTTTGAAAACTCATTATTCAAAATGAAAAGCCTGCTTTTTGGATTCATAAAAAAGATGTAATCTTTTTGAAACTCAGCTCCAAATTGTTCCTTAATCATTTTAAGAACATTTTTCTTTTCTTTTGAGTTTAATATTTTTAAGTTTTGCATTTTACATATATTTTAAAAACATAAGATATATATAATTATATAATCTGACATGAAAAATCATTTTATCTTTTTAATTTTGTTGTTTATCCTTATTTTTTCTCCTAGCATTCTAGCTTCAAACTTACAATATGGTGAGATTAAATTCACAGTGATAAATTCTCCTCCAATAGTTAAGTCAATTGCTTTTTCTACAGAAAAGCCCTACTCTGATACAACACTAAGGTGTTTTCCTGAGATATATGACGAAAGCCCTAATGATGTTTCAATAGAATACCTATGGTATATCAATGGGGAAAGAAAAGAAAATAATAAAAAAGAGATATCAGGATTTAAAGAATCAGATTTAGTCAGGTGTGAAATTCTTCTTATAGATATTCACGGAGAAAAAGGAGATACAAAATCAGCAGAAATCAAAATTCTAGAAACCCCTATACAAGTCAAAATAATAAAGCATTTAGTAAACCTAGTTGACAAAAAAGCATCTATCCAAGAAGTAAAAGAAAGCATAGAGATGCCCGCAATAACAGGGAGTGTTATTGGTGGAAGCAATAATCCTACAGTGAGCATCCTAATTTCTATTATACTCTTCTTGACATTATTAATAGGGTTAAATTCATTTATAGTTATAACAAAATTAAGAAAAAAACTCAAATACCCCAAACAGGATTTTTAGCTCTCATTATTTCTGCAATTGTTTTCAAAACATCAATCTCTCCCTGAGAAAGGTATTTTGTCAATTTTTTCATCGCCCTAAAATCTTCTTCAGGAATATAGCTGTATAATATATCTCCTTCATTAATCTGCCTGCCTACAGTAACATGATCCAAAGAAATTGCAACTTGCTTTCCTTTTGTCACGTTTTGCAGATGCTCTTTTTCATGTTGTATATCTTTAACAGTTGTTATAGAAATTCCATTTTTCATTAATTGGCTACCTGATTTAATCTTCCCCTCAAGAATATCTACACCCACAATAGCAGGATTGCTCTGCCTGAAAACAAAATTGGGAATTAATTGTAATTTACAGGGTCTAGTAAGGTTATCAAGTTCCTTTGCTTCCATTAATCTTTTCTGCTGTTCTTTCCAGGAATCATATTCTTCTATTATCTTGTAAATAATATCGCTTGTAATTATTTTTACTCTTTCAGAACTTGATACATCAGTATCTCTTTCAACATTAAATCCAAGAAGTACTGCCTCTAATGGATCTTTTTCATAATTTGATTCAGCATCTGTCATGTCTTTTTTTGTGATTCGTCCAATACTTGCTTTTCTTAATGGAATGTTTTTTTCTTTTAATAAAAAAGTCAAAGCTTCTAAAGAACCTAGCGTATCGGCTTTGATAATTATTCCCTTTTCCTCTGTTTTAATAATTACTTCTTGGACTTCTTTTTGTATTTCAAAAATCACTTTCTGTTTTATATCTTCAGAAAAACTTTGGATAGGCATGCCAGCAATTACATTATCTATATCAGGAGCACATATTTTAACTCCTGTTGCAGCAACAACAAAATCAACATTTTTGAATTGAGTTTTTTTATCTCGCATCTCTCTTAAAGGAACAGGACACAATAATGCCTTAACCCTAGTCTCAATTGGTTTTTCAATGCCTCCTATTATTAATTTATCATTTTTCTTAAGTATTCCGTCATATATAATTACATCAAGGGTTTTCCCAAGTCCTTGTGTTTCTTTAATTTCAAGCACAGTTCCCTTTGCATTCCCTAAAGTATGTAATCTTAAAGATGTTTCAAGAAATTTTTGTGCTAATCCAATTAACACCATTAATAGTTCTGGAATACCATCTCCATTTACAGCAGAAACAGGAATTATGGCAACTTGTTTAGTATAATCTTCCACTCTGTCAAATCTTTCAGAATTTAATCCTAATTCAGACAGCTTTCCAACTATCTCATAAATTTTTGTATCTAATTTTTCAATCACAAAAGGATCCTGGTTATTGATATTTTTTATAAGGTTTTTATCCAGCTGTTTATATCCGGGAATAAGATCAATTTTATTAGCAGCAATAACAAAAGGAGTTTTAAAATTCTTTAAGATTTCTATACTCTCTATTGTTTGTGGTTTTAAACCTTCATTTACATCTATTACAAGAATAGCAATGTCTGCAATGCTTCCCCCTCTTTTCCTTAATGTTGTAAAAGCAGCATGACCTGGAGTGTCAATAAAAAGCAAGCCAGGAATATTGAACTTCATCTTGTCTCCAAGAAGGGAGCCACATATTTTTTTAACAGTTTCTAAAGGGATAATGGAGGCACCAATAGCTTGAGTAATTCCTCCTGCTTCTCCTATCTGGGTAGCACTACCTCTAATCTTATCTAATAATTTTGTTTTTCCATGATCAACATGCCCTAAAGTTGCAATTACTATCTGCCTTAATTCGCAGTTTTGTATATTGTTTTGCATGTCAATAAGAACTTTTCTTATATTTTTAAAGATTCTTAAAAAGAAGTTTTATTTTTTCAGATAATTTTAAATATAAAAAACCCCTTTGTAGATAAAGGGTGATAATATGAAAAAATTATTTTTACTAGTTTTATTATTTTCTACTTTATTAATTACAGGAGCATTTGCTCATAGTTTTGTCCAAAGGATATACCCAACAGAAATTGAAAACACGGAACAGCAGCGATTTTCGATTACATTTTATAATAGAGAGAACTACAAATTAGATGATGCGACTTTATCAGTATCTTTTCCTGATTTATATATTAAAGGAAAATCATCCCAGTTTGATTTAAAATCAAAAGATGCAAGAAGGATGTATCTTGAAGTCGACTTTCCAGAAAATCTAAAACCTGGATATTATCCAGTTATATTTACTATACAAAATGAAGACGTAAGGCAAAAAAAGCATTCCTGGATTCAAATAATTTAATTAATCTTTCCCTTTTTCTTTTTATATATGATAATCATAACAGAAGGTCTTGCCAAAATAAAAGCAAGCCCTGAAAAAAAGATATCAAAAAAATTAGAAGTGTTTTATAACCCTATTATGAAATTAAATAGAGATGTCAGCATTTTGCTTTTAAACTCTCTTCCTGATAAAGGAATGCAGATTACAGATATACTTGCAGCAACAGGCATAAGAGGGATAAGATTTCTAAAAGAGCTAAAAAAAGGAAAAATTCAAAATATTTCTTTAAACGATTATAAAACAAAAGAAGCGATTATTGAAAATCTAAAATTAAATAATTTAGAAAAAGAGAAAAACATCTTTGTTTATGGAGAGAATGCAATAAAATTTCTTTTTGACAGCAAGGGTTTTGATTATATAGATATTGATCCTTTTGGAAGTCCAAATCCTTTTTTAGAATCTTCTATTATAAGATTGTCAAGAAAAGGAATATTGGCAGTAACAGCAACAGATACTTCAGCACTAGCAGGAAGTTCAGAAACTGCCTGCATAAGAAAATATTGGGCAAAACCTTTAAGAAATGAGTTCATGCATGAAACAGGAATAAGGATCTTAATAAGAAAAGTACAATTGATAGGAGCAGAATATGATAAAGCCCTTTATCCTATCTTTTCTTATTCAAAAGACCATTATTACAGAATTTTTTTCAGATGTGAAAAAGGCAGACAGAAAGCAGATGAACTATTGAAATCACACAAATATTTGATATATAACTGGAAAACAACAGAACGAAAAGTTGTTGATACGATTTTCAATAAGGAAACAAACTTTGATTATGCAGGGCCATTATGGATAGGCAGTTTATGGGAGAAAAAGCTAGTAAATAATATGTATAAGCAAATAGATAAAAAAAATAAAAAGTTATTTGATTTAATTTCCTTGATTAAGGAAGAAAGTGCTATTGATTCAGTAGGTTTTTATGATTTGCACAGATTAGCGCAAATCCAAAATAAGCCCATCCCCAAACTTGAAGAGGTTTTGAATAAAGATAATAAAAGGACGCATTTTTTGGGGTGGGGTGTAAAATCACATATAAACATAGAAAAGATTCATAAATAAGTCTTTTTTTTCAAGAAAACATGTCTTTCAATCAATTTGAAAATATGCTTCTAGAACACGCAATCAGAGAACTTGAAAAACAGTTGATTGAAAAAGGAGAATGGCCAGAACAAAAGCAAGGTCAACTTTACTTAGGTGGCTCTTATACCTTTTTTCTTTTACCAAATCAAAGATTAACTATCTTATCTAACGAATATCCCCAAAAACCAAGAAAGGATATTATTCCTGTTAATTGTTATAATTTATATACTCCAAGGCCTATTGCAGAAGCTGTTCAAGAATTTTTAGATCGGCAAAAAAACCCAGAAAAATATATGACTCCTTTTTTTATAGAATAAAAAAACAATAAAATATCTACCCAATAGTCCTTCTTACATCGCTAACTTCAACAGAAGCAACACCTTCAATTGTTGAAATATCTGCTTCAAGCGCATCAGTTGAACCCTTACTTTCTGCCATTACAAATAAGATTTTAAGCATTTTTAGGCCAAAGGCAACAGGGTTTATCTCTACTTTATGATTATCCAATCCTGTAAAAGATTTAATCTTAGCTAAAGCTTCTGTCTCAATTTTTTTCAAATCAATTTCAGGAGATTCTGGCATTATATCCAAAGTTACAACAACATCTGCCATTTTTTCACCTAATTAGGCCCAACAAAACCACAGTTTGGGCATATGTACTTTGCTACAGTTCTTCTGCATTTTTCACATCTTATTATTTCATATTTTCCGCAAGAAGGGCAAAGAAATACAGCAGAACCATGCATATTTGCAATTTTTGTTTTGCATGACATACATTTCAAATCATTCATAAATATCACCAATGCTTTGGATTTAAGCCAAATTTAAAAAGATTTTGTATTGATTTTTATTATAAATCAAAGAGAAGGGATACTCTCAAATATGCTTTTCAGACCAAGCTTAAGGCTACCTTTGTCTGCAATTAGATTATGAGTATAAGGCAATAGAGACCATTGCAGGTTTAAAGTGGGATTACAAAAAATAATCTTCAAAGAAGTATTTTTTATAAAGTCCTGCCAATGTTCAATTAAAAAAACCAAATTTTCTTTTTTATTTAGGCAGATAATAACACTTTTTTCATTTTCTGTTTTTTTAATAACGTCTTCATTTAAGACTTCTTCAATAAAATAAATTAATTTCCCTTTGTTTTTATATTCACATTGAATAGTATTCTCTTTCATCTCTTTACCTAGAAGATCTCTTTTGAAAAAATTCAGATTATCTATATATGCAGAAGCCCATTCTAAAAGATCCATTTTCATCTTATTTAGCTAAATTTACTTTATTTTTTATTTTTTGTGTTCTTTGATCTTATAAACAAGATGTGGAGAAGAAAAAGCAATAATATAAACAACAACAGAAAGTATCGGATTGATTTTTATAACATAATTTAATCTTGAAGCAACATTTTTAGAAAGTTCAAATACTATTAGCATTATAATTAAGGAGATTATTGGCAGAACTATGCCTGCAGAGAGATAATGTTTCTTGCTTATATCAAGATCTCTGAGTAAGTGATCAACAAGAAAACCAAAACACAAGCCAACAACACTAATAACCAATAATAAAACCCACTGCGAATTGCCAAGTATTAAAGGTAGCATTGAAAAAATTACAAAAACATTTCCAATTATAACAAAAAAAAACAAGATTATATGAAGAAATTCATCTAAAACTTTTGTTTTTTTATCTTTATTTTTTTCGCCTTTTTTTAATAAATTACTTATCTTGACAATATGTTTGTCTTGCCACCCTTTTTTTTTAAGTGCATGGCTTATTTTTTTATGATTTGTTCGGATCATTTCATTCCCATACGTTTCATCATGTAATCGAACATCCCTTCTGTTTTTTCAATAGATTCGACATATTTTTCACCCAATAGTGCCGAAGCTAATTCTTTATATCCCAAAGCAGAGGGAGAATTAGGATGTGTATGAATAATAGGGTTTTTCATTTGAACAGCTTCCCTCATTGTTTCATCTTCAGGAATAACAGCAATAACAGGTGTTTCAAGCATTGCCTCTACATCTGCTTTGCTTAACTCAAGCTCATCTTCATACGCTCTTGTAAGTATTATACCGCTTACTTTCTTTCCAAGTTCTTTGGCTTTTTTTATTGTCCTGAGAGCATCACTTATAGCAGGCAATTCAGGAGTGGAAACAACAAGGACTTCATCACCTGTTTTAATTCCCGCAATTGTTTCTTCCCTAAGTCCTCCAGAGGTATCAATTATGATATATTCTGCCATACCGGAAAGACTCCTTATTAAGTCTGTGAGTTTTTCATAATCTATGTTACTGTTATCTTTGAAAGCTTGGCTTGCAGGGATTATTTTTAGGCCATGTGAATGCATATATAGTGCATCTGTGATTTTTTTTCCTTTGTTTAAAACATCATGTAAAGTGATTGGCACATTTGGTGCTCCAAGATAAAGAGAAACATTTGGTGTAGATAAATTTGCATCAACAACAATTACATCCTTGCTAAAAAGAGTCAATGCGGTCCCCAAATTTAATGCTGTTGTTGTTTTTCCAACACCACCTTTACTTGAGGCAATTACAATAAATTTTGTCATTTTTTAATATCAAATATTACTCCTTTTTTCAATATAATCTATAAATTCCTTTAATTCATGGAACTTTTCAGTGATATTATCTATATTTACAGTGATTACTTTACCATCAACTATAGCAGTCATTGTAACATGTCTTCTAAATTCATTTGTCTTTTCATAGCTCGCTCTTTTTAGTTTTCTTAGCATTAAATAAAATTCAATATTCTCCTTAATCTTTTTTGTATCATATAATTTCAAGACAAGTTGAACTTTAGCCAAAGGAATGTCTGGTTCTTCTGCAATTCTTCCTTCTTGAATAGCCAGTTTAATTAAGACCTCTACAAGGAATTCATAAGCATTAATCATTCTATCTATAACACTTAAAAAAACATCGACAGTTCTTGTGTATTTCAATGTGACATAAATAAGATGATCTATTCTTTTTAGTTCCTCTTTAGCGTTTTCCATTGTGTCTTTCATTTTCTTCAACAACCCTCATTATCTCTTGCATAAATAATTTTCCTTTTGACATATAATCTTTAATCTCTTTTACAGAGATAGTATTGAGATCATAATCTTTTGATGCAAAAACAACCTTTTCTTTTCTCACAAACTCTACATCGGATTTTTTCTGCAAGTCCATCATTTCTTTAATTTCATTCAAAAAACCAATATATCCTTGGCTAACGTTATGTTTTTCAAAAACATTTCTACATAATTCAACCATGGCATCATAATTCTCAGTAAAGGGAGGAATCCTTTTGTAATATCTTTCATAATTAAGAAGCATTGAGATTGTACTTTCCATTGATTCATAAATATTTTTCACAACAACTTTCAGTAGTTTTGGATCCTGGACCAAGGGGTAAGTCATTGTAAAAATATGATCAGCCAGTTTCATCTGTTTTAGAGCATTTTCTCTAAGCTCTTCATATCTTTCTTTTTCCATTAGATTAGGTAAGACTCCTTTAATATAAATATTTCACTCTTTTTTTAAATCTATAATAGCAGCTGCCAAATCTCCTTTGTGCTTTTTTAATGAAGCGATTGCTTCTTCTTTTGAAACATTAGTTTGCTCCACTACTGTATTTATATCATCTTCATTTATTTCAGGTTCTTCCTCTTCTAGAGGTCTATGCTCTTCTTCACCAGAAACTTGATAAGATTCCTGACCCATCATATTAACTTTTTGAACAGAAGGATTTCTTATTATTATATCTTCATTTTTTGTCCTTATAATAACTGCAATGGCTTGAACTTCTTCTTGTTTCATCCCAAGCTTTTTCATTGCTTGCTGCATTTGTCTTGGATTCATTCCTGGTAACATTGTATAATTGCAAAATAAAAGAAATTTAAAAAGATTATGAAAAGAGCAAGGTTAATTCCTCTAAAGAGAAATATTTTAGATATCTTAATAAAAAAGGATTGGTAATTCCAATTTTTAATATCATTCTTGTTACTTTATCTCTACTCTCATCATACAATATTTTTTTCATTTTTTCATTAGAAAAAATCTCAATGAGCTTATTCCAGTCTTTTTCATTAAACCTTTTCATTATATTATGAAGAACTAAATGCATTTTCAGTTCAAAGAACATATATTTTCTAACTTCTTTGTTATAATCTTTTTTCTCTTCAATACAGTTAGCCAAAAGAGTTGCGGCTTTTAAGCTTTGATTAATGCCTCCTCCTGAAGTAGCCTTCACTAAAGCTCCAGCATCTCCTATTAAATATATATTATCTTGTTGAAGTTTAAGTTTAGGGTTGAAAACAGGGATTATACCAGATTGATTCTCAATTATCTTTTTTTTGTAATTTTTTCCAATTTTTCTTTCTATGAATCCTCTAAATAATTTTGGCGAGTTTTTGTATGCGCTTACCCCAATTCTTACAACTTTTTTATTTATAGGTATAATCCAGGCATAACATCCTATATAAGGATAAAACTCAACAACCTTGTCATTTTCTAAATATGCTTGTACTTGCGTTCCAACAACATATTCTCTTTTTTCAAAAAGCCCTGCTGCTTTTGCAACAGGACTTAAGGGACCATCTGCACCTATCAAAACATCACATTTATAAAAAACAGTTTTTCCATTATTATTTAGTTCAATTAGAATTGTTTTACCCCCTCTTGAAAATCTTTTGAAACTATGATTTTGAAAATATTTGACTCCTTGCTTTTTTGCCAACTCTGCCAAATAATTATCAAACTTATATCTTGAAATTATATAATTCTTTTTTATTTTTGTTTCAACATATTTTCCATTTGGAGAATATATCCTTGTTCTTTCTATGGTGTTTTCTATGAACTCTTTTTTTGGTTTTATAAAATTCAGGAAATACTCACTCAATATACCGCTGCATTGAATAGGTCTGCCAATCTCTTTTTTTTTTTCAAAAACAAAAACAGAATGCCCTTTTTTTGCTAGTAAATAAGCACTATAATTACCAGCTGGTCCTGCTCCAATTATGCAAACTTTCATATAATTTAAAGGGAATTTCTTATATTTATAAATATAGTTACTACTTTTTAATAATAAAAAACAAAACATTTATATACTACCTTTAGTTACTTATTAGTAGTTAAAATAGTTTTACACTTAGAGTTATATAAAAAAAGGTAAAAAAGATGAAAAAAAACATATTTTCCTTAACCTTAATTGCTTTATTTGTTTTCATAGTAATTTCAATAATAGATGTTTCTGCGACAGGATGTTACATCAACTGGAATGGAGGAAATCCAGGATGTAGAGCAGTTAGTAGCTGGGGCAATAATGTAGATATAAACCAATTAGTAAGAAATGCTGCTAATAACAACCCAGGTGTAGCATATATGGGTTGGTGTCCTTATGATGGGGCAACTCCTTATGTCAGAGAGGTGATAGCAGCATGTGATTGCCCAAACTTAAATCCAAGTCCAGGACAATGCCAATCAAGTACATGTGGGGCATGTGGTAACCCAGTAACAAAATGCTCCACAGAACCAGCTCCTTATTGTGGAGATGGAAAAACTAATCAAGCATCAGAGGAATGCGATGATGGCAATTCTAATAATAATGATGCATGCCTTAATAACTGCAAGAAAGCAAAATGTGGGGATTCTTATATATGGACGGGAAAAGAAATATGCGAATTACCTAGTACTAATAATAATAGAAACTGTCCACAGCAAACAACAACCTGCTCTGGAAAAAAGACAGGAGTAAGAGATGCATATGGCAATTGTGATTCCGCATGTGGATGTGTTTTAGATTCATTTGATTATCAATGTATAAAAGGATCATGCAATGCAGAATGTTCTGCAGATACAGATTGTAATGATCAAAATCCAAAAACACAGGATCTTTGTAATATTAATTGTGGGTGTGAGTATACACCAATATGTACAGATGAATGCTCTTTAGGAGAGACTAAATGTGTGGGAAATAAGATATATTCATGCGGTGATTATGATTCAGATCCTTGCTTGGAATGGGGATTTGAGGAAGATTGCTACTATAGGCAAGAAGGCCCAATTTATTACCAATGTGAGAATGGTTTTTCAGCAAGCTACAAAAATGTTGAAGAAGGATTTTGTAAGGACGTTTATGGTTATAATGATTATTGCGATTCAAAAATAGACAAAGTGCTTATTGATAAGATAAATTGTGGAATAACATATTGCACAACAGAAGATAAGTGTTATGATGAAGACATATTTACTGTTGAGAAATGTACTTTAAAAGGTTGTGAAGTCTCCTCTGGAAGATGTTATGCAGAAGAGATTATTAATTTAAATTTAAAAGAGAGATGCGGCCCTGATTCTTGTATTTCATATACAGAATTAGACATATTCACTTTAGAGTATGTTGATGATTTAGAAAGCTGTGTTGAAAATGGAAATACATATTGTGCATTAGATCCAGGAAGAATATATGATACATGTATTAATGAAAATCTCCTTAATCAAGTATATTGTCAAGGCAATGATAATGCTTTTGAGATTTTTGATTGTTCAAGCTTAACAGGTTGCTATGAGTTTAATTATTCACAATGTTTTTACTGCCCAGACGATTATGGTAATTGTTATGAAAAAAACTGTACAAGAAAAGGAGAAGAATATAGAGAATATGGTTGTGGAAATGGAAAATGCTTTTATTCAGTTAACTGGATTGATGTAGATGAAGATAAAATAGATGATAGATGTGACTCTTGCATTGATGTAGACAAAGACGGGATATGTGACCAATTAGATAATTGTCCTTTTGTTTATAATCCAAATCAAATAGATAATGATAAAGATGGAAGTGGAGATGCCTGCGATAATGATATAGACGGAGACGGATATCCCTCAGATATAGATTGTAATGATTGGAATCCAAATATTTATCCAGGGGCAAAAGAAATATTAAATAACGGATTGGATGATGATTGTAATCCAAAAACTTTAGATAGGATAGCTAACACACCAAGGCAAGCAATTCAAATAGATGTTCAGACAAGCGATGAACAAAACTTTAATCCTGGAGAAATAATGACAGTAATAGTTGCCGTATCAAATAATGGAGAAGAGACTCTCAAAAATTTACAATTATCAGTCTCATTACCAAATTTACAGGAAAATAGTGTTAAATTAATAAGAACCCTTGATTCAGGGGATACAACAGTTAGGATATTTAGTATAAACCTACCTTATGATTTTAAGACTCATTATGAATATTTAAGGGTTAGTGTTGGTAATGATCAATATAAAAGAACAATATATAGAGAGATTTTATTAACAACTAAATAGTAGTAAAAATAGAAAGATTTAAATACTAGTAATAATAACTATCGTATTATAGTGACATACTAGTTTCACTTTATAATAATAATATCAGAAACCTTTAAATATTAGATAAAAGTAATTAACCTTAACAAATAATACATAAACAAGTTAAGAAAGGTTTCGGGGAAAAATTCAGATTCGACAGATTAGAATCAATAAATAAGGAGGAATAAAAATGAATAAGAAAATAATGGCATTGATGGGACTATTTTTGATAGTTCTGAGTTTAGGATCTGCATTTGCAACTACAGATTGTGTAGATTGCTGTGATGGAGGTCCTTGTACAGGAGATGAAGCAAATACACCTACACTGGACATTGATGAATGCCTAGTAAGGATAAATGATAGAGCAGTAAAGAACGATGTTACTGTTTTGAAAGCTTTTGAAAGAGGCCAAGACCTTGAAATTAAAGTAGAATTTGTCTCATACCAAAGCGCAGATGATGTTCAGGTTATGGCATTCATAACAGGATATCACAGAGGAACAAAATATAGAGATCAAATATTTGATATAACCTCAACATTTGATGTCAAAGAAGATGTTTCTTATGAAAAAGTTCTTAACTTAAGATTGCCAGATGATTTTAAATTAAGTTCTGGTGATGAATTAAAATTAAGAATCGAAATCTCAGATAAGTATTCTCACAGCTTTATAAGAGAATATAATTTAAAAGTTGAAGCACCTGAAAATAGCGTTATAATCCAAGATATTGTTTTAGATCCAGCAGATAAAGTTCAGGCAGGAAGAGGATTATTTGCTAATGTCAGAATAAAAAATATGGGAGACGGATCAGAAGAGAGCATAAAAGTAACAGTTGCTATTCCAACTTTGTCTTTGAAAGCAACAGAATACATTGATGAATTAGAGTCAGATGAAGCTACAACATCAGAAGATATGTTCTTAAGAATCCCAGCATGTGCAGAGCCAGGAGATTATGTTGTCAAGGCAACAGTTGAATATGCAGATGGGGATGAAGTTGTTACAAAACAGACAACAATCCAAATATTGGAAGATGAAACCTGCCAAATAAGTACTCCTAGTACAGGAAATGATGACAAAACAGTTGTTACAGTTCCAGGAAAGCAAGATGTAATAAAAGGAACAACAGGAACAGTATATCCAATCATCTTGGAAAATAACGGAGTTACTGATAGAGCATATCAATTATCAGCAAGCGGTCTTGACGCTTGGGCAACATACAGGTTTGATCCAGGAGCTCTTGTTTTGATAAAAGCAGGAGAGACACAGACAGCTTACTTATATGTTACACCAAAAGAAGATGCACAGACAGGAGAGAAAGTGTTTATGGTAACAGTTGAGACAGCAGGAGATAAAAAACAGATAGCATTGACAGCAAACATAATAGAAGGCCAAACACAATCACCTCTAGGAGATGTTGATTTAGGAAGCTTGAGACAAGGATTGACAATCGGTTTAATAGTTTTGGTTGTCTTGCTAGTTGTCCTAGGCCTAGTAATTGGGTTTAACAAGCTCAAAGGAAATGAAAACGAGAAAGAGCCTGAAGAAATATCAGGACAGACATATTATTAATTTTATTTTTTAATTTAGTTTTATTTATTATTTTTTATAAATAACAAGCAAAAGGCGATATATAATGAATCCTAAAAATCAAATCATATTCCTTGTATCACTTTTTTCAATATTAATCCTTTTACCTTTTTCATTAGCAGAGATTGTAATTCAAACAACTGGAACAGCTTCCGGTTTATCTAATGTAGAAAACTCTACATCAGGAAGTTTGGATACACATACTTTTGTTGTAAACAGATATTATCCTTCAACACCAACACAGCCACAGCAACAAACAATTCAAACATCCCTTATGATTCAGCAGATTGTTTCAGAAGCACAAATAATTCAATGCAATGAAGCAAATTTCTCTTTTAAAATAACAAACCCAAGTAGTTTATCAGAGATTTATTCTTTTTCAATAAAAGACTTTTCGGGAACAGGATATATAACTCCAAATCTGCAGCTTGCATCTAAAGAGACAAAAATAGTATACTATAAATTAGTTCCAGACTGTTCTTTGACAGGCACTATTAATCCAAGAATATATGTTGAGACACAAAACAGCAATGAAGAAGCAGAAATTCCGGTTATATTGAAGATAGATCCAGGAAACTTTATTGGTCAAAGCGAATGTTCTTATTATTATAATACAACAATCTGTGAATCAAACTATTATGTTAAGTTTAATGAAGACACAACCTATAAGATAGATTTATCCAAATGGTTTTATGATCCTGATGGAGACAAATTAATATATAGCGCAAAAGAAGGAGTAAACCTTAATATAAATATTAAAGGATCTATTGCTTATTTAAAACCAACAAGAGACTGGTTTGGCAAAGAAGAGATTGTTTTCTATGCGACAGATGAAAAAGGAGGAGAAGCTATTTCAAGGAAATTCTTTGTTCATGTAGTAGATACAGAAGAAAAGGGATTTTTTGCAAAATTATTCTCTAGTTTATTTGGTTAGAATTAATATACCTTTTATTCTTTGTTTAATATCTCTTTTGCAGCATAAATAAACAATCCAGAGCTCCAAGCAAAGGGCATTTCTGATTTATAAATCAATCTTTTTACAGGCCTTCCTGTTTTTTCGTAGACTTCATAAACTCCCTTGTTTTCTATAATTAAAGATGCAATTTTATCTAATATTTCTTTGCTTTCTTTTTCCATCTTTAACTTGTGTTTTGTCAATGCATTAATAGCGCCTAGCCAAAGCCAGGAAAGCCCATTATGATAATCTGATAAACCAATTAATCTTATTTGAAGCGATATTAG
The DNA here is from genome assembly GCA_964392465.1 of uncultured Methanosarcinales archaeon. Lineage (GTDB taxonomy): Archaea > Nanobdellota > Nanobdellia > Woesearchaeales > GW2011-AR15 > JAAXVZ01. Next base: position 64,931 of record CAYMPC010000001.1, read on the forward strand.
AGGATTAGGATAATAAGGGTGAACAGTTTTTGAGGGGATATCCTGAATATCAAAAAGATGGGATGCCTCTTCAATATGCTTTGATTTTGAATAGTCAGCAATATCCCATAAAATAGCAAGAAGATTTCCATCTGTTGAAAAATAGTTATATGTTTTTTCTTTATGAATCCAATCAATATAATGTTCTCCGCTCCAAAACACTTCATTAATCTTTTTTTTCACAAGCGCATGCTTTTCAAGAAATAACATCTCTTTTTTCTTATTTTTTAATATTCTATAAAGTTTGCTCATACACCTTAATGAATGACAATAGCAAACATTTGTGTACAATACTTTCCCTTTTTTTTTAATACTATCTGCCCAATTACAATATTCTTCTTCCTCTATCAAATAATCATCATCTAAATCTTGCTGGATGGTCCATTCCATTATTTTTTCCATCTTATTTTTATAATAATTTAAAAAAGCATAATCTCTTGTTTTTTTGACATATTCATATAATAAGATTATAAAAAGAGGATTTTGATCACAAGCGACTTTTTCTCCTTTATCTATAAAATAAATTGGCTTTCTTTTGCTATCTTTTTTTTTTAATCCAAAATAAGAAAGAATAATACCCGAAGAAGTTTTTCCAATTCTCAAAGGAACTTGACCTTTTTTGTTTATATTATTAAAAAATAAGATAAGATTTCTTTTTACAATATCATAATCTTTTAAGCTTAGACAACCAAAACTTGCAAAAAAAGAATCTCTTGCCCAATAATCCTTAAAATGATTAAGGCCTGCAAAAATACCTTCTTCACCATAACAAGCTTTCAGATTATCCTTTGCAATGAGAATTGCCTTGTTCAAGTGGTTCATAAAATAGATTCAGGCAAGGTATTATATATTTTTTATGATAAAATTTATATATATAGTTAATCATATACTAGTTTAGGGATATATAGGGGGATTTTAATTTATGGATGTCAAGGAACTCTTAGCATATCAAAATATGCTTCAAAAATCATTAAGAAAAGAAGAACAGACAGATAAAAAAATAGAATTATTAACAATTATTAACCATCTTACTTTTGGTCCTAGGAATATTGTCCAAAAGGAACAAATAATAATAGAAGCAATTAATCATGGTTTTACAGAAAAAGAAGTAGATCAATATCTTCATGAATTAATAAAAGAGAACATAATTTATGAATCTTCTCCAGGATTTATTAAAAAAAAATAGTAAAAACCTCAATTTTCGTCTTCTTCTTCAAACATATCTCCAGAACTGCATTTAGGGCATAAATACTCAGAATTATCAGTGCCTTCAATTGTAACTATCTTCATAACTCTGCCGCACTCAGCGCACTTAACCTTTTCTTCTACATAATTTACTTCTGCCATTTTGACTCCAAAATAAGATTCTTTTTATAAATTTAAATGTTTTGCTTAATGTTTATAATAAGAAGAATTTTTAAAATTTATTAATTTATAAAAAAATATGAAAGTTTCTATTGGTATAATAACTTGTGAAAAAAACATTACTCCTTTGCTAAAAAGCATTAATTCTCAAAATTTGAGAAAGGTAATTGTTAGTGAAATAATTATTGTTTCCCTAAGAAAAAATAAAGATATATTCGAAAAGCAGGTTAAGGAAGAATGTGTAAAAACAACTCTTCTTTTTGAGGATTTTAGAAAAGGAAAGTATAGTGCGATAAATCTCTTCCTTAAACAAGCTAAAGAGGAAATACTTATACAATTAAGCGGAGATATAGTTCTTGATAAAAACTTTATTTATAATATAACCAAACCGCTAAAAAATAAAAAAGTTGGTATTGTTGGATCAAGACCAATCCCTTTAATTGAAAATTCACCTTATTATCTTTCTTTTGCTACTCAACTTTTATGGAAGCTACATCATGATATATCAAAAAAGGAACCCAAATTTGGTGAAGCAATCAGTTTTAGAAACTTAATATCACATTTACCAAAAACAGCAGTGGATGAAGAAATGATAGCTTATTTAATAAAAGAGAAAGGATATCTGTCTGCATATTCAGAAAAGGCAATAGTAATAAACAAACCTAAAAAAACACTTTCAGATTTTATACTTCAAAGAAGAAGGGTTTTTTGTGGTCATATGCAACTTTTTTATCAAAAAAACTATAAAGTTGCCACCTTAGATACTTATATTGTTTTTAAAAAATCATTAAAATACATAAATAGAAGAGATATTTTTTTCTTTCTAGTTTCTCTTTTTTTAGAGTTAAGTTCAAGAATATTTGGTTTTTTTGATTTTATTACTAAAAAAGATTATTCTATCTGGAAAATAAATGAGGACACTACATCTAACTCCTTTCCAAAATAGAATAATGCTCGTTTTCTGTAATTTTATATTTTGATAAATCAAAGGTTATATTGTTTCTTTTATATTCGTTTTCGTGGATATTATATATTACAATAATGTTAGTATAATTAATTCTTTTTACATATTCTTTATCATTAAAATAAAAATAGTTCCTACACCCGACTTTTTCTGATCTAAAACAAACATATGGTTCCCACCCAAGCAATAGTATACTATCTTCCTTATATTTCTTTAGATTATAGCTTATTTCTTCCTGCATCTCTCTTGTTCGAGAATCAGAATAATCTATCCTATTTCCATATTTGCCAAAATTTAAATCAGGATATTGTAAAAATGAGAAAAATACATTTGTAATAAATATAATACCTATTATAAATAAGGTCATTTTTTTCTTTCTAGCTATTATGTTTGAAATTCCAATTGATGAAAATATAGCAAAAAAGGGTATGCAGGAAATAAAATAATGACCATATGCATTTGGAGCAAACCCTATTAAAAGAGATAGCGCAAATCCCATAATAACTTCTTTTTTAAATTTAATATCTAATCTTCTTAGTCCTAATATACTTAAAATAATAGTTCCAGAGAGTTGAGATAAAAACATCAGCCAGTTTATTAAAGGAACATACACCATAGTTTGTAATCTATATAAAATAAATAAAACACCCTTCAAAAAATCTGAGCTAAAAATTAATAGGGTTATAAAAAGAAAAGAAAAAAAACTTATTAAAAAAAAAATATATTTATATTTTCTATTTAAAAAAAGATGATAAATTATAATAATTAAATTTATGATTAAATTAAGTCTGGACATAACACTTAAAATTAAAAAAATTGCCGAGAAAAAGTAATTTACAGTTTTGTTACCTTTCTCTCTAATGAGAAAATAAAACCCAAAAAGAGTAAAGTGAAGTCCTATCGATTCTGACATTACAAAAAAATTTTCTAGATATGGAAGGTTGGATAAGATTACAAAAAATAAAGTAGATAACAGCGATCTTTTTTCCTCTTTAAAAATTATTTTAGTTATTTCATAAAAACTTATTATAGATAAAAAATAAAAAAAGTTATTGAAAAGTCTTATATAAAAAAAATCATTCCCAAAAAAATAGATAGGTATACTGTAGAAAATATAAGTCATTATAGGTTTTCTATCTGTGAATATGTCTTTTTTGTATAAGTTGTTATTATTAACATAATTAACAGCAGCATTATATGCAAATTGACCTTCATCCCTTTCTATTAAAGAATCAATCCAAGCAAATCTCAAAACTAATCCAAATAATAATATCACTATAAAAATATTTTTTGTTTTCATTTAAGTAATAGGGGTTTCTATTTTTTACTTTGTTATTATTTATTTTTTTATTCTTTTTATTTTTTATTAAGTTTCTTCTATTAATTTTTATTACATAAATATAGTTTTAAAAAATTATATAAAATAAAGATTAATCCTTTTTAAAGGTGAGTATAATGGCAGAAGCACTATATATGGAAGATTCCTACCTTAAAGAATTTGATGCAAAGATAAAATCAGCAAAAGGTAAATATATTGTTCTTGACAAAACAGCTTTTTTCCCCAAAGGAGGAGGAGTGGAATATGATACAGGTGTTATGATTAGAAAAAGCGACAACAAAGAATTCAAAGTAGTGTATACAGGTAAGTTTGAAGGAGAGATAAGCCATGAGGTTGATTCAGAAGGTCTTCATGAGGGAGAAGAAGTATATTGTAGACTTAATTGGGATAGGAGATATTTATTAATGAGATACCATACTGCAGCACATGTATTAAGTGGTGTTTTTAACAGAGAATATCATCTTATGATGACAGGAAACCAATTGACTACAGAAAAAGGAAGAATAGATATGGATATGGAAGAAATGAACCTTGATACAATTAAAGAAGGTTTTGCAAAGGCAAATGAACTTGTGCATGAGGATCTTCCGGTTGAAGTTTATTATTTGAAAAGAGCAGAAGCAGAAAAAGATCCTAAGTTATTTAAACTAGCCATTGGTTTTCCGCACGAAATTCAAACAATAAGAATAGTTGATATAAAAGGATTTGATGCGCAAGCAGACGGAGGTTGTCATGTTAGAAGTTTAAAAGAGATTGGCAGAATTGTTTTTCAGGAGGCAGTAAATAAAGGTAAAAATAATAGAAGAGTGTATTTTACAGTTGACTAACTAACTAAATTAAAAATAAAAATTAATTTTTTGATAAGCTATAAAGTGCTTTTAATGCAACAACTGCAGCTCCCGGTGCAACAAACAAAGTAATGTTTGCAAGCAAGGGATCTATAACTCTCATCCACTCACCCACAACAGGAATTAATCCAACAACCTTTGTCAAAGTTATTGATAAAGAATTTGCACTTAGCAAGAAAGTCATGCTGGCAATTAGATATAAAGAACTTTCTCTGTCCGTTATGTTGAGTAGACCAACAACTAATCCTAGAATACCCAAAGCCCAGAAAATAGTTCCTGTTACAGCAGAAACTGAAGCAATAATTAATCCAATTATAAAAGACCAAGGTCCGATCTTGCTTAATATTCCTTCTTTTTTTTCCTCAGGCATATCTTTTTTAGCCATATTAAATCACCCCACCGAATAATAAAAATATAAATTCCTTATTAATTATAAATGTTTTCATTTTTAAGTAGTGCTAATTAAAAAGCAAGAAAAAGAAAATGGGGACGCAGGGATTTGAACCCCGATCCGACGCTCTGGAGGCGACTATACTAGCCAGGTTGTACTACGTCCCCTTTATCCACCTTAGAAATTACCTTAATTTATAAAGCTTTTTTAATAACTTTATATTTTATTAGTTAAAAAATGGAATTTAAAAAATATAGACACTTACTTTTTTCTTATCTTTTGTTTGTCCTAATTTTGCTCTTACTTATTCCTTTGCTTCATGTCTTATTTATAGAAGGAAGTAATTTTCACTTAAAACTAAGAACAGTTTTCCTTCTACAGAAAATTAATAAGATTGCTGCAATTTCAGGAGTATTATTTATTTTTCTTTTAATAAAGAAAGATTTCAAATATCTCAAACCAAAGAGAGAGTATAGGTTTTTCTTGTTATCTTTATTATTTTTTTCCTTAAGTTTCTACACTCAGTCTAATTTTTTAGACATACTTAACCAAGGGGTAGGAATTAGTGTTGTTAATCAAAAAGCATCCATAGATATGGATTATTTTCGATTTTTAAATTTAAATGTCTTTAATGATATTGATAATAATGCAGAACTTGTAGATTTAAGCAGCAAAGAAATAAAGAAAGTTGTTTATTCAGAAGGAGCAAGCAACGACAAAGAACTCTTCTTAGCAGTATATTCAAACAATTTTTCCACCTCTTCTTTATCCCTAAAACTGAACAACCAGGAGTTTTTTTATAATAATATTGAGTTAAAAGGAAAAAAGGGTCTTTTATCTATTCCAATAAGTAAAAATTTAATCAAAAACAAAAACGAAATTGAAATTTCAGGTGAAAATATATCTGTTTTTGCAGGTAATATATATCTTAATGGAAATACATTTTCAAGAGGAAAAAATAGCCGAGAATGGGAGATAATGCAGTGGTGGGAAGCATTAATCTATTTTAAAGAAGACTTACCTTTTTATAAAACAGCTTTGTTTAAATTAGGTTTTATTTTTAGAATACTTGCTATCTTTTCTTTATTTATTTTTTCGTTTGGTTTAGGCTTTTTAAAAAAGATATCCAAGCAATATAAAAAAGAATTGTTCTTTTCAACAGTTTTCGCTTATATTACTTATTGGATAGGTTATAATGTTAGAATTTATTGGGAGAGTCTTTCCTTCTTGGTTAGTTATTCTGTTTATTTTTTTTTAAGGTTATTATTTGGAAATTCAGCAGTATTAGATTTTTCTAACCCAAATCTTCCTGTTGTTGGAGTAAATGGATTCATTGCTGGAATTGCAGAACCATGCTCAGGAATAGATAGCATAGCTTTTTTTTGCGTTGCTTTTATCTTACTTACTTTATTTTTCTGGAAAGAGATCGATTTCAAAAGGCATATTATTGCATTTTTTTTAGGTCTTTTAGGCGCTTTTGTTATTAATATTTTCAGAGTAATTCTTATTTTCCTTATAGGAATTTATATTTCACAAGAATTTGCAATAAACATATTTCACACAAACGCAGCAATGATAATCTTCTCAATTTACTTTCTTTTCTTTTGGTTTTTTATTACCAAAAAACCTTCTGTAAACAAGAGGAATAGAAACAATAGCAAGTAAGGTAATAATTGTGGTTATGGGGGTGAATTCTGGTACACAAGTACAAGAACAAGTTGGATATGGTCCGCAACTTAGATGTGGGACAGGATCGAAACATTCATCCAAAAAACCACCACAAAAACCAGAATAAGCTCTACAGGAGCAAAATTGGGCTGTAGAAAAAGGGATTAAAATCAAAAAAAGTAGAATCATATATAACTTATTCATTTTTTCCATCCACATATAATTCAGTTAGACTATTAATATTTGCAAGTTCTTTATGGATCCTTAGGCCTAAAAGGCCATATTCTGCCTTTTCTGGAGATAAAGAAAAGACATTATATTCCACATATTCTTTAGTTGAATTAAGTATTAAAATATTTCTACTAATCTCCTCTTTTTTATAATCCAACCATATTATAGCTAGGTATGCTGAAGCGTTTTCGCATCTTTTACAAAATATATCTACTGAAAAACCATAATTTTTTCCTTCGTTTACCTCAAACGGAGCAGAATTTAAAATCAAAAAGTCTTTTTCATTTGCTTTAACATAAAGGCATTTTTCTCCATATTTACAATTTATATCTACATACTCGGCCTGTCCTACAATAAGCCAATCTTTAAGCATTCCCTCTTGTTCTTTTTCAAAAGATGGATTAGTAATATTTATTTTATCAAAGAGGGTTTCATTTAATTCATTTGAAGTTGAGACAGTACTGAAAAATTCATAAGGCGAGCTTATTTTAATAGGATTATAAGCCTCTCTTGCTTCTTTTTTTTTGAAATAATTTTTTTGATAATAAATTCCATATATTATTCCACAAATACAAATAATCCCAATAATTGAAAAAAGTAAAATCTTATCGAAATATATTTTTTTAAAAGCTTTTTTTACAATTTCTTCAGGATACTCGCTCTTAATTAATTTTTCCTTAATAACTTTATCAGAATAACCCTTCTTTTTTGCGTTTGAAATATAGGAAAGAAGTTCCTTATTTACCATAGTTCACCTTTTTTAATATAATTTTTTACAAATCTCAAAAATTCTTTCCCCTTCTGCTTTTCCCCTTAGTTTGTTCATGACTTTTCCAATTAAAGCATTAAAAGGAAGATCTTTATTTTCAGAGATTATTTTTTTAATCTCTCTTTCTATTACAGAGTCATCAAGTTTACTATACTTTGAATAATCTATTTTTTTATTATCAGCTATGTCAATCAATATCTCAAAAACAGCATCTTTGCTTATCTCTTTTTTATTTAATCTTTTTAATATTTCACTTATGTTTTTTTCAATATCTATTTCTTTATTGTATCTTTTTTTTATTTCTTTAGGATATTCAATTAAGAAATGCGCTATAAATTTAGGCTCTATACTTTTATATTCTCTAATATATCTTTCAAAATCAAATCCTTCTTTGATAATTTCTTTTGCTAATCCTTTATCTATCTTATAAACCTTTGAGAACCTTTCAATTTTCTCATTTATTAGCTCAGGTAGTTTAATAGACTCCATCATTTTTTTAGTTATACTTATATTAGGAACATCTGTTTCAGGATACATCCTATGGGAACCTGGCAGAGGCCTCGCATAGGAAGAAGTGGCATCATTATGATTTGGAATCCTTGTTTCTTCAGGGATGCCGGTTAAGCAATATAAAGCGCGTTCATAAATAGAATCTATTGCTTTTTCGCATATCTCTTTTTGTTCAGCAATTATTACAATTAGATCTTCTTCTTTTGCTTTAAAAATCTTTTTTAATTCAGCAAATTCCTTGTCTAATCTATACTTATTCAAGTCTTCATCAGTATGAATCATGCCCTTTGTTCCATAAGCTTTTGCATACTCGCTTAGCTCTCTTCCAAATGTTTTTCCAGAACAAATCTCTTTTTTCAACAGCCCTGAAAATTTGGGAAGAACAATAGCATATACTTTTCCACCTCTATTAATCAAGTCGGCAATTATTTTTGATTCGGAGTTTTTGAATATAAGAGTAACCTCTTTCGAATTCTTTTCAAATCTTTCTAAGCTTCTTTTCTCTAATTCTTTTTTTATCTCTAATAAATTATATTGTCTTAACACTTCATTTTCAACAAGAGTTTCTAATTTTTTTAAGTCCTGCCATCCTTTAACTTCAATCCTAACTCCTCCTTTTATTGAAATGTTGACATCCTGCCTTATTGTTCCTATACCTCTTTTAACATTAAAAGATCTTAAAATTGTTCCAAGTTCTAGAGCAGTCTCTTTTACATGTGCAGGATCTTTTAAAGAAGCATCTGTGCCAATTTCTAACAAAGGAATGCCTTGTCTTGATAAAGAATAGTAAACAGAACTCTCTTCTTTTTTTTCAATTTTACAGGCATCTTCCTCTAAGTTCAATTGATTGATTTTCACTTTTCCTTTTGATGTGTCTAAAAAAGAATCCTTGCTTTCCAAGCCCACAATGATTGTTCTCTGAAAACCAGAAACAGAAGACCCATCACTCACTGTTTTCCTCATTACACAAAGAGAGGAAGGGACATCAAGTTTGAATAATTTAGCAACACTTAAAGCAATATTAAAAGCATCCTTATTAACAGGATGTGGAGGTTCTTCATCTAGATCAACTAAACAAGATTCGTTTTTATATCCATGATAAACAAAAGTTCTATCTCTAATTTGCTCGTAAGAAGCAGCCAAATCTGTTTTTCCAGATTCTCCAGAAGAAGCCCTTATTTTTCTTTTTGTTTCTGTAACTAACTCTTTTTCTTCCATTGAAGAAGCACAATCGCAGAACAGTTTTTTCGTATTCAACTCTTGATGGATTTCAATTCCTGCTTTGAAACCAAGTTTTTGATAATCAATGTCCATATAATTGATAAATCTATATTATTTAAAAAACTTTTTCTAAACAAGAGAAAAGATTTTAAACAAAAACATACTAACCTTTTGAATATGGCAAAATATACAAAGGAGCAGCTTATATTTTATCTTAAAAAACTGGCATCTGAACTAAAAAAAACACCAACAATAAAAGAATTAACTAAAAGCAAATATCCTTCTTCTACAACCTATATTAAAAGATTTAAATCATGGAATACTGCCTTAAAGATGGCAGGGTTAAAAATTAATGTAAAAAAGAGTTATGATAAAAAGGAGCTTATAGAAAATTTAAAGATATTAGCAAAAGAACTAGCAAGAATACCTAAGCCAAAAGATTTAAAAGGAAAAAAATGGGCAGGATCCTATTCAACCTACAGAAAGGTTTTTAAGAGTTGGAAAAACGCAGTGAAAGAAGCAGAATTGACAAATGTTACTACCTCAAGCCTGAAAGAGTATACAAAAAGAAAACAAATTTAAATTAACTTTCTATAACAAGGTTATGCTCTATAAAGAACTAGCAGAATTATACGAGAAAATATCTAGCACTACAAAAAGACTAGAGAAAACTTTCTACATTTCAGAACTAATTAAAAAGACAGATACAGAAGACCTAGAAAAAGAAATATTAATGATTCAAGGGAAACTTTTTCCTGAATGGGATGATAGGAAATTAGGGATAGCATCAAAGCTTGTAATAAAAGCAATCAATAAAGCAACAGGAGTTTCTGAAGATAAAATTGAGGAAGAATGGAAAAGAGAGGGAGATTTAGGGAATGTTGCAGAAAAACTAACACAGACTAAGAGACAAAGTTCTTTATTTCCTAAACAACTGAAAGTTAAAGATGTGTTTGAAAACTTAAGAAGCCTAGCAGAATTAGAAGGAAAAGGAAGTGTTGAAAATAAATTAACACAGATATCAGATATGCTTATACATGCAAGCCCAAAAGAAGCCAAGTATATAATAAGGACGCTTGCAGACAATTTAAGAGTGGGTGTGGGCAAAGGAACAGTTAGAGATGCGGTAGTTTGGGCATTTTTTTCTGAAAAACTAGGAATAAATTATGATAAGGGCATGAATGATATTCAACTTAATCCAAAAAAACAAAAAGAATATAATGAGATTTCAGAAAAAATTCAAAATGCATATGACTTAAATAGTGACATGGGAAAGATTGCTAAACTAATAAAACAAAAGGGCCTTTCAGGATTGGAGGATATTTCTCTTGAAGTAGGTAGTCCTCTTAATGTCATGCTTTTTCAGAAAGCTAAGAACATAGAAGATGCTTTTAGTATTGTTGGCAAGCCTGCTGCATTCGAGTATAAATATGATGGGTTCAGGATGCAGATTCATAAAAAGAATAATACAATAAAGATATTCACAAGAAGATTAGAAGAGGTAACAGAGCAATTTCCTGAAGTGATTGATGTTATCAAAGAAAGAGTAAAAGGAGACAATTTAATATTAGATGCAGAGGCAGTAGGCTTAGATCCAAAAACAAAAAAATATGTTCCTTTCCAGGCAATCTCTCAGAGGATTAAGAGAAAGTATGATATAGAAGAGCTAGCAAAAAAATTTCCAGTTGAAATAAATGTTTTTGATATTATACTCTTTGAAAATAAAACATTGATTAATGAGCCTTTCAGCAAGAGGAGAGAAATTCTTGCAAAGATAATTAACGAGCAGCCAGAAAAAATATCTTTGGCAAAACAACTAATAACTTCAAAGGTAGAAGAGGCAGAAGAATTCTATAAGAAATCATTATCTTTGGGAGAAGAAGGAGTGATGGCGAAAAATCTTGAGGGCATATATAAACCAGGGTCAAGAGTAGGTTATGGTGTTAAGATAAAACCAGTGATGGATCCTCTAGATCTGGTTATTATTGGAGCAGAATATGGGGAAGGAAAAAGATCAGGATGGCTGGCAACTTTTTATATTGCCTGTTCTGATAATGGTGAATTAAAAGAGATAGGAAAGGTTTCTACAGGACTGAAAGAACTGGAAGAGGAAGGAGTCAGCTTTAAAGAAATTACAGAGCTTCTTAAACCAGCAATTATCAAAACAGCTGGCAAATATGTTGAAGTAAAACCGGAAATTGTAATTGAAGTAGGTTATGAAGAAATACAGAAATCTCCAGGATATTCTTCAGGTTATGCTTTGAGGTTTCCAAGATTCTTAAGGTTAAGAACAATGGAAAAGACAGTTGATGACATAAATACACTTGAAGATGTTGAAAACTTATATGAACAACAGAGAGGAAGAAATAACTAAATTATATTAATAAAACTTTTTTGTGTAAGATATTGCTTTCTCTAAGCTTGTAAACTTAAGGTTTATAGTCTTTTTTAGTTTTTTTATATTAAAAGTCCTATCTTCAGTAAGAAAACCATACTTTGAAAGATTAAATAAGAAATCTTTTCTTATTATTTTTTGTAATAAAGATCCATTAATAGCAAAAAAAATAGCTAACCAATTAGGTATATGAATAATCTTTATTTTTTTATTTATTAGTCTTAAAAAATCATTTATCCTTAAAGGGTATTCTCCAGTTACATTTAATCTTTCTTTTTTCAATTTTCTCACTAAAAACAAACAATTTACTAGGTCTTTTACAAAAATAGGATGTATTAAAGGATTAGTTATTGATATAAAAAATCCTTTTTTAGCAAACCAAAAGATTTTTCCAAAGTTTTTATCGCCTGGTCCAAAAACAAGTCCACTTCTTAAGATTATATAATCTAACCCAGATTCAAGAATTAGTTTCTCTGATTCGTATTTTGTTTTTTCATATAAATTTGTTGGATTTACTTTTGATTCCTCTGAAAAATTTAAACCAGGTCCATAAACGCCAACAGTGCTAATATAAATTAACTTTGAACCTGTTTTTTTACATTCAGATATTATATTCTTAGTTCCTTTAATATTTGATTCATAAAAAGAATCTTTTTTCTTTGCAGTAGTATTCATTACAGCAGCAAGATGATAAACAACCTCAATCCCTTCAGTAATTCCAGAAATAGAATTTTGTTTAGTTATATCTCCTACAATCCATTTTACTTTTTTGTCTGTTATTTTATTATTTCTAGTTAAACAAACAAGGTTAACATCTTTATCTTTTAAAAAAGAAACCAGATGCCTTCCAATGAATCCAGAAGCACCAGTAACAAGTATCCGCATATATTTATAAAAGTATATTTATTTATATCTTTAATGGTGAACTATTTGTTTCTTGCAAAATCCATTTTTCTTCATAAGATATCTTATCTTATTGGATATCCTTTAGAACTGCCAATTAGCATAACAATTTCAACAACAAAGAGATGTTATTCTAAATGTAAAACTTGTAATCTTTGGAAAATAACAAAAAACACACCCAATCTTGAAAAAAAGGAGCTTTCATTAAATGAATGGGAACAAGTTTTAAGAAGCATAGGAAAAGGGCCAATTTGGTTTACTCTAACAGGAGGAGAACCAATGCTTCGTGAAGACCTACCTGAACTTGCTAGATTAATAGTTAAATATAATTCTCCTAATTACCTTAATATTGCTACAAGCGGGATATATACAAAAAAGACAATCTCCTATATAGATAAAATCTTACAAATAACCTCTAGAAAAGGAATTGTTGTTACAATAAATTTTTCGATAGATGAAATTAATGAAAAATATGAAACAATAAGGGGTATAAAAGGTTTCAAAGCAGTTAAAAAAACCTATTTTGAGCTAAAAAAACTTAAGAGAATATATCCTAACTTAATTATAGGGATTAATGTAGTTCTATCAAAATATAATTATAAGAGATTTGAACTAATATGTGATTTTTTAATCAAAGAGTTTCAGCCAGATTCTCTGGTTTCGGAATTAGGAACTAAAAGAAATGCTTTATACTTTCAAGAGGAGATAGGTTTTAATAAGGGAAAAACTCTAGAAAAACTGAATTATCTTATAAAATTAAAAACACAAACATCATCATCAAAATTAATAGAATATTTTAGAAAAAAATATTATAGACAAGTAGAATATCAACTTTTAAATAACAAGTCAAATATAAATTGCTATGCGGGCTACACCTCTTGTGAAATTTCTTTTGATGGTAAAATATGGGATTGTGCAGTTATGACGGAAACAATGGGAGATATTAAAAAACAGAATTTTAATTTTAAAAAAGCTTGGAGATCCAACAAGGCTAAAAAAGTAAGAGAGGCAATAAAATTAAGAAAATGCTATTGTAATATGGCAAACCCGAATTATACAAATCAGATTATGTCTTTTCCTATAGAAAACGGTATCACTTTACTTTTGTCTTATAGATGAAATCAATCAGTTCAGGATTCTTTGCAAGATGGATACAAAGTTGGCACATAAAAGAAAACTCATTCTTTTTTATTTTTTTATTCTTTATCAAAATATTTAGTAATTCATAACCTTTAAATCTTGATAATATTATTAAGTGTTTATTTTCTTTTAATATGAATTCTTTTAATGAAAGACTTCTTGTAAGCTTAGAGAGTGTAAATTCTTTTTCAGCATTGGGGCCAGCACAAAAGGAAATTGTTTCATCGGGAAGAAGTTTAAAGCAAGTACAATAGAGATTATTAGGTATTTCAGGGGAGTCTTTATTTTCTTCATAAATCTTTTCTTTGTATAAAGTGGCATTACCTATAGGTATTATTCTATTATAATTTACATTGAATTTTTCAAAAAAAGGTTTAAACTCTTTTTTCTTCTTTTTGAAACTTTCATAAGAAGTATCCTCAAATGAAAAAAAGAAAATATTTTTATCAAAAACCCTTTTTGACAGAGCGTCTATATTAAAAAAACAATCTATTTTTTTGTTTTGAGATTGATGGCCTATTCCAATGCTAACAACAATCTCTCCTGAAAAACCAGATCTTTTTAACAGGTTAAGATATTTAAATGCAGTTTTTTCATCTTTTAACCAAAAACCATTTGTTGCTATTCCATAAACAAAAATTCCTTTTTTTTTCAAAACAGAAATAATTTTAGTTAGTTTTTTAATATTTAAAAAAAGTTCACCTCCACTAAGAAAAATTTTAGTTATACCTACCTCTTTAAGTTTTTCAGAGAACAAAATGATCTTTTTTATACTTAAACTTCTTTTTTTGTAATTTGGCTGATAACAATGGTTACATCTGTAATTGCACTCGTAAGTTAAAATAATTTCTGCAGAATTCGGATAAAATACATAAGAAGGATAAAGATACAAACCTTTTTTCATTAATTCACTAATTAAAAGATAATCTAATTTTCTATAATCTTGATAATTTACTAACTCAATTTTATTTTTTTTAATTAATTCATTATATATCTTATAACCTTCTCTATACTTGTAAATTGTAAACTTAATATAGTCTTTGAATGTCTCATATTCGCTTTTTGTATTTATACAATAAAAATATCTTAGCCTACTAACTAGCTTAATCTTATAAGTTATTAGTTTAAACCATTTTTTAATTTTATTCATATATTTTTTTTAATTCTTTTTTAATACTATTTAAATGATTTTTTCCAACAACAATGAAATATTCTTTTTTATTCAATGAGTAAACATACTTCTTAATATTACTAATCATTTTTTCCTCTCTTTCTTTAACAACATATTTATAAAATTTATAATGTTTTTTTATATTTTTTTTTATCAATAATGCGACTAGCTCTCTTAGGCTTACTTCAGTATAAAACTTATCCATTAAGTTTAAGGCAGCATTATCAATAAACTTATATTGTCTTTTTTTTGCGATTAGTTCATTTACAAGAAAATATTCCAAACAAAATTCTTTTAATTTTTTTTTATGATCATTATACCTTTTTTTATCATACTCTATTAGAAAAACAGACTCTTTTTTACTACTTTCTGAAATGAGTCTCCTTAGTTTTATTAAATCTTTTTTTGACTTATGATCAACACCCAAAACACTAATCTTAATTTTAGAAGTAAATATATTAGTTATTTTCATAAAAATACCTAATTACCTAAAATAGTCTTTAGATTATATCTTCTTAATATTCTTTTACCAACTATCTTTTCTTTTAAATACTTAAAAATCCTTTCACTAAGAGAGTTATACATTCTATTTATGACGTAATCTTAATATATAAATTTTTCTTTTTACTATTCTTTTATTTTTTCTAATTTTTTATCTACAGTATGCTTTTCCAACCTCTATCTGTAAAGAAGCCCCACCATTTTCCACAGGCACAAACTCTCCAGGGAGATATATATAATTATAAGTATCATTATTCGTTTTAAGTATTGCTTGGTTTCCTATCTTTTGTTGGGTAATATACTCTCCTAAAGAAAAAACATCCAAATTTTTAGTATTAATACCATCTATTTTTAGTATGATTTCTCCTTCTTTTATTATTTTAATATAAGTTACGTTAGTTTTGTGTTTTATGAAGTAATATCCGCAGAAATATGCTCCTTCTTCGTTAATGCTTTTATTATAATAACAACTATATCTTTCAAAACTATCATTATACATTAAACATTCAGGAAACTCAGTTAATAAGATAGGAGTTGGAGGTTTGCTTAATAGTTGGTTAGCAAGATAAAATGTTATAATACTAATAATAATACCAATTGAGATAATAAATTTAATTTTTTTTTCCTTTTTCAACTCTTTTTCTGCCGAAAAAAATAGCTTATCAACTTCTTCTTTTGATAATTTGTTTGATAGCAGTCTTTTTTTTATTGAGTCTTTATTATAACCCTTCTTTATATTTTCTTTTATATAGCTTTTTATCTTATTAAGGTACTTTAACTCTTTTTGTTTCTCTATTTCCCCCATTTTGGCAACTTTTAATATTAAATACTTCTAACTATATAATTATTTATGTTTTTTGAAAATTTATTGAATGCAATTAATATATTCTAAAAGTAGATTTAAATATAAAAGAGCTTTCTTGTCTTGTGTAGACGTATGAAAGCCGAAAAACAAATAAGTTCTCTTTTTAACTCAAAGCGATTATTACTAATAACAACTAGCGGGTATAGGAATATAGGACAAGAAGCAATTGTCTATCAAACAATTAAAGAAGTTCTTGAAAAAAAGAGCTGTAAAAGAATTATATTAACATCACTTTCTCCATCAACTTCAAACAAAATTCATTTGTTCGATAATGTTTCTTTTGTAAAACCAATCTCTTTCTATTTTTTATATTCTTTTATTATTACTAAACAAGTAATAGTTGTCGGTGATGAAATAACTTCAGACAGGCTTGACAATTATTACAAAAGCTTTTTTAATTTTTTTGAGGGAAAATTCAAACTATTTGTATCTCTTTTTTCAATTTTATCTATGAAAAAACTGTTTTTTTATAAAATAGGTATATATTCTTTTCAAAAAAATTTTCCTAAAAAACTTTTTAGATATGTTTTAAATAATTCAGAAATAATCAGTGTAAGAGACACTTTTAGTAAAAAAGTCTTAGATTCATTAAATTTAAGAAAAGAGATCATGGTTTTAAAAGACCCTGGATATGATTTGAATATTAAGAGGCCTAAGTTTATAAAAAAACCACAAAAAAAAGTTATTGGTCTAGCACTTTACGATCCTTTAAATAAAAAAAAAGAGGATCTTTTAATTCTTTTTTTAGAAAAATTAATTAGACTTAACAAAGATCAATTTTTTGAGTTTTATGTATTTAGCAAACATCCTTATTTAAAGGAAGAAAACGACCTTCTTTTTATAAAAAAAATTCTTAAAAGCTTGAATGTGTCCTTTTCAAAAAAAATATTTTTTACAGAGAACCCTGTTTTAATGAAAGAAGAGATATCTAAAGCTTCTTTTGTGATATCTATGAGACTTCACCCAGCTATATTTGCCGATTCTTTAAAAATACCTTTTTTGGTTATTGCCACAACAAAAAAAACAACACATTTTTTTAATAAAAATAAAACTTTTACCATATTTTCATTAAAACCTTTTAAAATAGATTAATAAAAAAATAAAAAATGAAAAAAATATTATTAATAGGGTTTCATACTCCTGCGCAAGCAGGAATAAGGGGAATAGGCAGTTTATTAAAAAAAAAATATGAAACTAAGTATCTGTTTTTTTTGGATTATGCCCCCTTTTGGATATATACAAAAGAATGGCTTAAAAAAAACATTGATGAAAAAACAATTATTACGTTTTGCAAATCTTTTGATTATATCTTAATTAGTTCAACATATTATGATCAAAATATGACCTTTTACCTATCAGACCTTTTGAAAAAAAGCCTGCCTTCAGTTAAGATAATAATAGGGGGTTCATTAGGTATAACAGAGCCAGAAGAATGCTTGAA
>CAYMPC010000002.1:0-82147 GCA_964392465.1 uncultured Methanosarcinales archaeon
TTTTTAATTGAGACGAACCAGTATATCTCATATAAACCAAGTGTTAAAATATTATAAATAAGGATCACAAAAGGGTTTTTTACTAATCCCTCTTCATCAGGTTTGGTTAATCCCTCTAGAAATGAAATAAAAGCAGGGAAAGCTACTAGCAGTACACTCAAAAATATAATAAATAAAATACTTGGCCCATGGAAGAGATTAGAAAGAACATCTATATTAGTGGTTGTTGTGCTCGCTATAATTTGTTGTTGTAATTGTTTTTCCAAATCTTTCATGAAAAAACTATAAATGATTCCTATTATTGCATAGACAATACTAATTACTCCTATTTGTTTGACTGCCTTCCATCTATTAGCCCATTCTGATCTAAAAGACCAGTATAAAAAAAGTGAGCAGTATATTATTATGAAATAGATTAACGGAGTATCAAAACCAAAAGAGAGTAATAAAATAATAATAAGAAAACTTCTGAATAAATAATTTATCCATTTCATTTTTAATCACACTACAGGTACTTTAGAAAGAATCTCTTTTATAATATCTTCTGCTTGTCCCTCATAGTTCAATATCATCCTATGCCTGAAGATATTCATTGCAACATCTTTAATATCTTGTGGCGTTACAAATATTCTGCCTCCTAAAAGAGCATGCGCTTTTGCTGCAATATACAAGGAAATGCTTGCTCTTGGAGAACTACCAAAATCAATATACTTTCCTAACTCAAGATTATATTTATGTGGATTTCTTGTGGCATCTACTATTCTTACAATATACTTTTCTATTTTAGGATCAAGATAAATCTTTTTTACATCATTTTGTAAGAGGATTATGTTTTCTGGTCTGAAAACAGGCATTATCTTAAATTCCTCAAATCTTTTCACAGTAATATTCTGTTTCATGATTTTTTCTTCTTCTTCCATAGTTGGGTATTTCATAATTATTTTGTACAAAAATCTATCAATCTGCGCTTCAGGAAGAGGATATGTTCCCATCTGTTCTATTGGATTTTGTGTTGCCATGACGAAAAAAGGATTAGGCAAGGGAAAAGAGGTTTTTCCTATAGTAACCTGTTTTTCCTGCATAGACTCAAGCAAAGCAGATTGAACTTTAGGCGGGGCTCTGTTTATTTCATCTCCCAATACAATATTAGCAAAAATGGGACCTTTGACAGTATAAAATCCTTTTTTTTCTTCATAGGCAGTAACACCTATGATATCAGAAGGCAACAAGTCAGGAGTAAACTGAATTCTCTTGAATTCACACCCCATAGCAACAGACAAAGTTCTCAATAACAGGGTTTTTGCGATTCCAGGGATACCTTCAACAAGACAATGGCCATTAGCTAGAATGGCTTCTATAACATAATTTAAAACTTCTCTTTGTCCAACAACAATCTTGGAAATTTCATATCTTAATTCATCGAATAATTTTTGGTAATGTTTTATTTCTTCTTTCAATTTTTGCTCTTCTGTAAATGAAGGAGAAATAGTTTTTGTAGGCAGTGTTTTTGTAGAGGACAAAGGCAGATTCTGTTTTTTTGACTCTATATCTCTATGTAATATAACCTCCTCTTTTTTTCCAAAATCACCCATATAGTCATAAAAAGACGTATCTTGTATTTATAATTTGTGGAAATATTTATTAAAATAGGCTTTTTCTTTTATGGTATGTACCTTTTTTCAAATATTATTGGAACCTTTGTATTTAATCAGAACTTTGAGATAAGAGAAAAGATATTGTTTAAAGAGAATGAGCTCCACAAGGTTAATGAACTTCTACAAAAAGGCGAGATACTAGATTCTGAAAAAGAATTCCTTGAAAAATTTAAGAATATAGTCAACTTGAGAAAAAAGCCAGATGAAAAGGATCTTGAAAAGATATATTCTAAACTAGAGGTTTATAAGGATGCATTCTATAAAAATAACCTTTTAGTTACTAAATCCCAGATCAGGGATGCAATCTCTGAAGATTTATTGATAATACAAGCCTCAAGCTCTATTGAGGAGATAAACAAAGCAATTAATCTTCTTGTAAAAAGATTAAGAGAATGGTATTCTTATATATTGCCTGAAGTTGAAGAAAAAATACAGGACCATACTTTTTTTGTTGAGAATATATTAGAAAAGTCAAGAAAAGAGCTGATAAAAGAATTGAGAATAGAAAACAGCATGGGACTTGAGCTTGAAAAACAAGATAATGATGCAATTATCCATCTTGCTAAAACAATTCATACCTTGGCACAGGAAAAAGTAGCAAAAGAAAATTATCTTGAGCAGCTCATGAAAAAGAACTGCCCTAATATAAATGAAGTTGCAGGCTATTTGATTGGAGCAAAATTAATAGCTCTAGCCGGCTCTTTGAGAAGCTTAATTTTACTTCCATCTTCAACAGTGCAACTATTAGGAGCAGAAAAAGCATTATTCAGGCATATGTTAAATAAAAAAAATGCAAAACCCCCAAAACACGGAGTTATCCATGAGCATCCTCTGCTTCAGAAAGCAAGCAGGGAATATAAAGGAAAAGTTGCAAGAGCACTTGCAGACAAGATTTTATTGGCCGCAAAAATCGATTATTTTAAAGGAGAATATATTGGTGGCAAATTAAAAAAAGATCTTGAAGAAAAATTTGAGGGGAAATAAATGAATCTCTTAAACTCAAAATTTCCAAATGTATATTCAAGGAAAGATAGCAGAGGAAGGATTAAATTATTCACTCCTAATTTAACACCAGGATTAAAGTTTTTTGATGAGGACATAGAAAGGGGCAATGGACTAGAGTTCAGGAATTGGGATGCTAGAAGAAGCAAATTAGCAGCAGCTATTTTAAAAGAGATTTCACAGATAGGAATAAAAGAAGGTGATAAAGTATTATATTTGGGTGCATCTCATGGTTATACACCAAGCTTTGTTTCTGATATTGTCGGAGAAAATGGATTTATTTATGGATTGGATTTTGCACCAAGAGTTGTAAGAGATCTAGTTTTTTTATGTGAAAAAAGAAAAAATATAACTCCCATTTTAGGAGATGCAAACCAGCCAGAGACATACAGGCATAGACTACCGCAAGTAGATATTGTTTACATGGATGTTGCGCAAAGAAATCAGGCAGACATATTCCTAAAAAACTGTGAGATGTATCTGAAACAAGAAGGATTTGGGTTATTGGCAGTAAAGACAAGGAGCATTGACATAACCAAAAGGCCAAAAGAAATCTATGCAATGGTAAGACAAGAGTTAGAGAAGAAAATCACAATTGTTGATTATAGAATATTAGATCCATTTGAGAACGATCACGCAATGTTTGTGTGTAAGAAGAAATAATTCAAAAACCCTTATAAATCCCTTTTCTTTCTTTATCTTTATGGAACCATGGGCAATAAAATACCTCCCGAAGACAACCTCTGAGATACAAGGCCAGCCAACTGCTGTTGCTCAGTTGTTGAGTTATGTAAAAAATTTCAAAAAAGGAAAGGCTGCTCTTTTGTATGGTCCTCCTGGATGCGGAAAGACAAGTTCTGTTTATGCTGTTGCAAAGGAATTAGACTTGGAGATAATAGAGGTTAATGCATCTGATGCGAGGAATGCAGATTCAATTAAAGAAAAATTGGGAAATGCAATAGGTCAGATGTCTTTATTTTCAATAGGCAAAATAATTTTAGTGGATGAGATAGATGGTGTTTCTGGAACAGCAGACAGAGGAGGATTATCAGAATTATCAAGACTAATTGATAAGACAAGCTTTCCAATAATCATGACAGCTAATGATCCATTTGATGCTAAATTTTCAACATTGAGGAAAAAAGCAGAGATGATTGAGTTTCATACATTAACATATCCTTCTATTTTTTCTGCATTAAAAAAAATAGCGCATTCAGAAAATATTGACTTTGATGAAGCTTCTTTGACAGCATTAGCAAGAAGAGCAGGAGGAGATTTAAGAGGGGCAATTAATGATCTGCAGACCTTATCAGAGCATACTAAAAAACTGAATAAAAAAGATGTTGATGAACTTTCAGGAAGAAAGCAGAAAGAGACAATGATTAATGCTTTAATGAGGATTTTCAAGACAACAGATGCGAATGTTGCATTGCCTGCATTAGATGATGTTGATGAGGAAATAGATGACGTTTTTTTATGGGTTGATGAAAACCTTCCAAAGGAATACAAAAAACCAGAAGACTTGGCAAAAGCATATGATACAATGAGTATGGCAGATGTTTTCAGAGGAAGGATTATGAGATGGCAGCACTGGCGTTTCCTCTCTTATGTAAATAATCTGCTGACAGCAGGAATTGCATTATCAAAAAAAGAAAAATATCCAGGATTTAATAAATACACAAGAACAACAAGGATTTTGAATCTTTGGCAGTTTAATCAGAAAAACGCAAAAAGAAAATCAATAGCAAAAAAAATAGGAGAAAAAACACACACTTCTTCAAAAAGAGTAATCAATGATACTCTTCCTTATCTAAGAGTAATATTCAAAAAAAACAAAGAGCACTCTGAAAAATTAGCTGAATTCTTTGAACTGGATAAAGAAGAAGTTGCATATCTTAGAGCATAATAAATAAAGTTGTTAGAGTGTAGCTTATTGAACTTTTGTACGATAAGCGGAAACTATTCTAAGTTATTAACAAACTATTAATTTTATTAGAAAAAAAGTGGAGAGGAGGAAAAGAGGGTGAGGTGGGTGATGAAAGAATTTCTTTTGCCTCTCCACATCTATTATAAAACACGGAGGGTGTTTTATGAGTTTGATTAATTATAATATTCTTCAAAGGCTTTCTCTTCAGCCTTTTCCAATGCTTCTTGTGAGGGTTTTTCTTCTTGAATCAGCTCTGAAAGAGTCATTTTATCACCTTTTTTATAATATAGGATAGCATGGCTAGTATATAAATATTTCGTTTTTTTACTACTATTAAGTAATAAATAATTAGAAAAAACCAATAACAAATAATAAATACTAATTATAACTCTTTTAAAGAAGATAATAATAAGGTGATATTATGTCAATCTCAATAGATGAATTAGCTATATTCTGCAAAAAGAAAGGTTTTGTTTTTCCTAGTACTGAAATTTATGGAGGGATGGCTGGATTTTTTGATTATGGGCCATTAGGAGTTGAACTAAAGAACAATATTCAAAACCATTGGTGGAAAAGCTTTGTCCAAAACAGAGATGATGTCTATGGTATAGATGGCACTTTAATCTCAGCCCAGAAAATATGGGAGGCATCAGGTCATCTTGCTAGTTTTGCTGACTTGCTTTCACAATGCAAAAAATGCCATAAAAATCATAGGGCAGATCAAGTTGTTGAAGACAAATTAAAGATTAATGTTGAAGGATTGAATGCAGATGCACTAAATAAATTAATCAAAGACAATAATATAAAATGCCCAGAATGCAAAGGAGATCTTAATGAGATAAAATCCTTTAATCTTATGTTTCCTATTCAATTGGGAGCAGATGTGACAAAAGACTCAACTGCCTTTTTAAGAGGGGAAACAGCGCAGATGATTTTTGTTGCTTTTAAGAATATTGTTGAATCTTCAAGAGTCAAACTGCCTTTTGGAATTGCGCAGATTGGAAAAGCCTTTAGAAATGAAATTGCGCCAAGAAACTTTTTATTTAGGCAGAGAGAATTTGAGCAGATGGAGCTTGAGTATTTCATAAAGCCAGATGAAAAAAAATGCCCAATGCTAAGCAAGAGGCAATTAGAATTAGAATTTTTCTTTTATTCTGAACAAAATCAAGATGAAAAAAAAGAGCATAATAAAGTCCAGATGTATGATTTAATAAAAGAAAAATTATTGACAGAATGGCATGCATATTGGCTGGCTGAGTCTTATTTATGGTTTAAAGAATTAGGGATTAAAGAATCTCATTTGAGAATAAGGCAGCACACAAAAAAAGAACTTTCACATTATTCTTCAGCAACCTTTGATGTTGAATATAAATTTCCTTTTGGTTGGAAAGAGATACATGGAAATGCAAACAGAGGCCAGTTTGATTTAACCCAGCATATGAACTTCTCAGGCAAATCAATGGAATTATTTGATGAAGAGACAAAAGCAAAAATATTGCCTGCTGTTGTCGAGCCATCTTTTGGAGTGGATAGGGCATTTTTGACTTTTATATATGATGCTTATCATGATGACAAAGAAAGAGGAAATATTGTTCTTAAACTAAATAAAAAATTAGCTCCTATTAAATTAGGAGTGTTTCCTTTAGTCAATAAACTAGAAGAAAATGCACTTGAGATTTATCTAATGTTGAAAGAGGATTTTGTCTCAACTTTTGACAGATCAGGAAGCATAGGAAGAAGATATGCAAGGGCAGATGAACAAGGCATTCCTTACTGTATAACAATAGACTTTGAAACACTTGAGGACAAATCAATAACAATAAGAGACAGAGATACAACAAAGCAGATAAGAGTAAAAATAGAAGATTTGAAAGTTACTCTAACTAAGTTATTTAGAGGAGAGCACTTTGAGGAAACTGGAAAACTAATTAATTAATTTTTTTTTATTTAGTAAAGCTTATTAATTCTAAATTTAACTAAAATATCTTAATGCAATTAGATGTAGCATTTTTATTACATGCTTACCAGCCGTGGTGGCAATTTTCCAATGTTCTTGAGCAAATTGTTAAAGAAACTTATCAGCCTAATTGGACCAAATTAGTTAAAGATGAAAGATATCATTTGTCTTTGAATCTTAATTACTCTCTTGTAGAACTTTTCAAAAATAATAATATGGATTTTATGAATGAATTAGCGCAGCAGATGATTGATACAAAAAGGATTGATCTCACAGGAACATCGGCTTATCATGCATTTCTTCCTTTAGTTACTGATAAACAAAGAGATTTTCAAGTAGTTCTTCAGGAAAAAAAGATGAATAAAACATTTCATGGGTTAACACCAATTGGTTTTTTTCTTCCTGAGATGGGTTACACATCAGAATTGGCAGAGTTTTTAAAAGAAAAAGGTTATCAATGGACAGTTGCAGATGATCAGCCTTTTATTGCACATTATGATGTCTCTCCTCCTTACGATACAATAAGTTCAGTAAATGGATTAGCTGTTTTTCTAAGGTCAAAAACATGGAGTTATGATACAATTGCTAATTCTTATATTAATGGAAAAGAACTAGCAGAAGCATTTGCAGTAGGGATGAGAAACTGGACAAAGGGTAAAGATGCTTATCTTGTTATAGCAATGGACTTTGAGACATTTGATCATCATAAAAAAGGATATTGGGATTATTGTATTGCAAGATTCCTAGATACAATCCAAAGACCAGTAAAAGGTGTTGATATTACTCTTGTTAATATATCAGAGCTTTATGAAAAATATAAAAGTAAAATGGTTGAAAGACAAATACCCAAAGGATCTTGGTCTACAAGTATAGAGCAGTACAAGCAAGGAAATTTTTTCCCGTTATGGAATGATACTGGTTATTTTAGAAGAGTGCATCAACTCATGTGGCAGATATATCAAGCAGTAGAACAATCTTTAGATGGGAACCAGGAGGCATATATTGCTTTGGCGAGAGGAGTGAATTCATGTAGCTGGTGGAGTTTGCCTTTAGGAAAACCACATCTATCCGTTTTTGGAATAAATGAGATGGTGAGGGCTGCGGAATTATCGGGGAGCTCACAGCTTAAAGAAATCTATTCAATTAGAGAAGAATTAATCGGACTGGGGATTTAGTTTTTTCACTGGACATCTATCCCACTGGACATTCCCCTGTGAGCTATTTAAACCAATTTATCTTATTTCTTTAAGTGAACACTCTAGACAAAGCAAAAATACTGAGCAAAGCAGGACATTATGATAGTTGTGGTCCTAAGATGTGTGAGGTTAATGTAAATCAAGGTCTAGGTGGTATATACTACGCAAAAGCAGAGCATGAGACTTGCAGGATTTTCAAAACATTAATGGATAATAACTGCTCTTTTGACTGCAAGTATTGCGCAAATTCAAATAAATGCACAAAAACAAAAGCAAGCTATGAGCCAGAGGAATTAGCTACTCTTTTTAATCACTTGCACAAGAATCTTGATGTTAAAGGATTATTCATAAGTTCAGCAGTTGCAGGCAATCCAGATAAAGTAACTGAAAAGATGATAGATGCTGTAAAAATTGTAAGGAATAAATATAATTTCAAAGGCTATGTCCATTTCAAAGTCCTTCCAGGCACTTCTTATGATTTAGTAAAACAGGCATCTGAATTATCAAATAGAATGAGCATAAATATTGAAGCTCCGAATAAAGAAGTATTGTCTGAATTATCAACATGCAAAAATTATCATAGTGATTTATTAAAGAGGCAGGCATGGATATCTAAATTAGGATTGCGTTCAGGACAAAGCACACAGATGATAATCAATGATATGGCAACTGACAAAGATGTTCTGAAAATGACTAATTGGGAGTATGATTCAATGAAATTGAAAAGAGTGTATTATTCAGCATTCCATCCTGTTAAAGGAACGCCTTTAGAAAACGCAAAGCCAGAATCATTGACAAGGCAAAACAGATTATATAATGTCGATTTTTTAATGAGAGATTATAATTTCAAGATTAAAGAATTTGATACAATAATGCAGGATGAGATGCTTCCCCAGGAAGATCCGAAACTTGCATTGGCAAAAGCAAATTTTGACAAGTCAGTTGATATAAATGAAGCAGAATATGAGGAGTTAATAAGAGTTCCTGGTATAGGTCCAAAAACAGCAAATAAATTATTGAATAAAAAAGAAAAAATAACAAAATACGAGCAATTAAAGAAGTTAGGTGGGTGGATTGAAAGAGCAAAGCCCTTTATTGAGATTGATGGGAAGAGGCAGACAAGCCTTCTTCAGTTTTAACAATAAAAATTACAAAAACCTTTATAACTATCCAACTTCTCCTCTTTAATATGTTCGTAGGAGTAGTAGGAAAACCAAGCGCAGGTAAAAGTACTTTTTTCAAAGCACTCACTTTAATGGAAGTTGGAATAGCTAATTATCCTTTCACAACAATAAAGCCAAATTCAGGAGTGGGCTTTGTAAAAATAGATTGTGTTGATAAGGATTTTAATACGCAATGCAATCCAAGAGAAGGATATTGTGTAAATCATAAAAGATTTGTTCCTGTTCAAGTATTAGATGTAGCAGGGCTAGTTCCTGGAGCGCATGAAGGCAAAGGATTGGGCTTAGAATTCTTGAATGATTTGTCTCAGGCAGATGCTTTAATCCATATAGTTGACATCTCAGGCAGCTTAAATGAAAGAGGCGAGCCAGTTGACAAAGGGTCATATGATCCAGCAAACGATATCAAATTTTTAGAGCATGAATTAGATATGTGGTATTTTCAGATATTCCAGAAAGTATGGAAAAAATTCTCAAGAGAAGTCTCTCAGACAAAAGAAAATGTAATTAAAGCAATTGCAAAACAGTTCTCAGGATTAAAGGTAAATGAAGATATGGTCAAATTAAATATGAAAACTTTGAAACTTGAGGAAAAGCCTATAATCAACTGGACAGATGATGATGTAAAAAACATGGCTATACAATTCAGGAAAGAGACAAAGCCTATTTTAATAGCAGCAAATAAGATTGATGTACCAGGAGCATATGAAAATTATAAAAGATTAAAAGAACAATTCAAGGATTATATAATAATACCTTGCTCAGCAGAGGCAGAGCTGGCATTGAAAGAGGCCAATAAGCATGGTATAATAGAATATCTCCCAGGAGAAAATAACTTTAAAATAATTAATGAGGAAAAATTAAACGAAAAACAAAAAAAAGCACTTGATTTTATAAAGCAAAATGTTTTAGACACTTATAATAATACAGGTGTGCAGCAGGTAATTAATAGCGCTGTTTTTGATTTGTTAAAATATATTGCAATCTTTCCAGGAGGCGTAAATAAATTAGAAGACAGCGAGGGAAGAAGATTGCCTGATTGCTTTTTGATGCCTCCAGGAACAACAGCACTAAGTTTTGCATTTCATCTGCATACTGATTTAGGAGAAGGCTTCATAAGAGCAATAAATGTAAAAACAAAGATTTCTATGAAAAAAGAAGAGCCATTGAAAAATGGAGATGTTATTGAAATAATACATAATAAATAGTTATTTAAAACATAATTTTTTCTTTATTAAAAATGATAAAAGCAGCAATCTTTGATATGGATGGAGTGATAGCTGATTCACATACAGAGATAAATGCTCTTTTTACAAATGTCTTGAATAATCATCTAAATCTAAATATTTCAGTGGAAGAATTCTCTAAGTATCCTGGTTTGAGATTTGAACATAGAGCAGAATTATTTGCAAAAAAAAAGGGAATAGATCTCTCTAAAGAAGAAGTAGAAAAAGTTATGAAGATAGGAAGAGACGAATATTATCATAACACTCTTAATTACATTAAATTATATTCTGGTGTTGTTGATTTATTAGAAGAACTTAAAAACGCAGGAATTAAAATGGGCATAGGTTCAAACGGGAGCAGAAGATCAATATTAAAAATAATTGAACAGTTTAAAATAAAAGAATACTTCTCAAGTATTGTAACTTATGATGATGTATCTCATGGAAAGCCTAACCCTGAAATCTTTATGAAAAACGCAGAGAATCTTAATGTTAAGCCAGAAGAATGTGTTGTAATAGATGATGCAGAAGTAGGTATAGAAGCTGCAAAATCAGCAGGTATGAAAATTATTTCTATAACTACTACCATGGATAAAAAAGAGTTAGAAAAAGCAGATATGATCATAGATAAAATAAGTGATTTAAATTTAGAGAAGATTAGAGAATTAGAATGATAAAAGGAATTATTTTTGACATGGATGGAGTAATCATAGATTCAAATTCTATGCATTTTGAAAACTGGAGTAATGTATTCAAAAAAAGGTTTGATATAAAACTTAAAAAAGAGGAATTTGCTTCAAGACTAGGAGAGAGCGCAAAAGATTTTACACAATATTTCTTAGATAAATATAACCTTGATTTAAAGATAGAAGAAGTACTGCCTGACATAATGGACAATTATCATAAAAATACACATAAACTAAAATTAAAAAAAGGAATTAAAGAGGCACTTGTTAAATTCAAAAAAAAATATAAAATAGCATTGGCAACAGGTGCAAATAAAGATTGGGCATTGCAAATAGTAACAACTTTTGGTATTTCAGATTACTTTGATTATATTATTGCAGGAAATGAAGTAAAAAAAGCAAAGCCTGAGCCAGAAATCTTTTTAAAAGCAGCAGAAGTACTAAACTTGAAGCCAGAAGAATGTATAGTCATTGAGGATGCAAATCTAGGATTGACTGCAGCAAAAGCAGCAGGAATGTATGCTGTCTCAATTCCAGATGACTTGACAAAATTACAGGATCATAGCATGGCAGATGTTCATTTAAACTCAATATCAGACTTAAATGATAATATAATAAAAAATTTGGGTGGTTGAAATGGAAGAGTATTATGTGAAAGATATAGCATTAGCAGAATTAGGAAGAAAAGAGATTATGCTCGCTGAAAAAGAAATGCCAGGATTAATGGCAGTCAGAGAGAAATATGGAAAGGAAAAACCATTGAAGGGAGCAAGGATAACAGGAAGTTTGCATATGACAGTACAGACAGCTGTCCTTATTGAAACATTAAAAGAATTAGGAGCAGAAGTAAGATGGGCTTCTTGTAATATTTATTCAACAAATGATGCAGCTGCAGCAGCAATAGCAAAATCAGGAATAGCTGTTTTTGCATACAAAGGAGAGACATTAAAAGAATATTGGGAATATACTGCAAAGGCCCTTGACCATAATGGCAAAGGTCCAAATTTAATTGTTGATGATGGCGGAGATGCAACTTTAATGATCCATAAAGGTGTTGAAGTTGAAAAAAATCCAGAGCTATTAAATAAAGATTACAGCAAAGAAGGAGAAGATTTTAGGGAATTAATGGCTTTCTTGAAAAAGAATTATTCAAAAGACAAAACAAAATGGACTAAACTTGCTAAAGAAGTAAAAGGAGTTTCAGAAGAGACAACAACAGGCGTACATAGATTATATCAGATGATGGAAAAAAAAGAATTATTATTTCCAGCTATTAATGTAAATGATTCAGTTACAAAAAGCAAATTTGATAATTTATATGGTTGCAGAGAAAGTTTAGCAGATGGAATTAAAAGAGCAACAGATGTGATGGTTGCAGGAAAGACAGTTGTTGTCTGTGGTTATGGAGACGTAGGAAAAGGATGCTGCCAATCAATGAGAGGATTTGGAGCAAGAGTTATTGTTACAGAAATTGATCCAATCTGTGCATTGCAGGCAGCAATGGAAGGATATGAAGTAAAAACAGTTGAAGAATCATTGGCAGAAGGAGATATCTATGTTACAGCAACAGGCAATTGCGATATCATTACATTGGAGCACATGCAGAAAATGAAAGACCATGCAATTGTATGTAATATTGGACACTTTGACAATGAGATACAAGTAAGTAGACTAGAGCAGCTTCCAGGAATAAAAGAGATTAACATAAAACCACAGGTTGATTTATTTAAATTTCCAGATGGCCATTCAATAATCTTATTATCCAGAGGAAGACTTGTTAATTTGGGAAATGCCAAAGGCCACCCAAGTTTTGTAATGTCAAATTCTTTTACAAATCAAGTCCTAGCGCAAATAGAATTATGGACAAAGCAACTTAAGCTAGGTGTATATATGCTTCCAAAAAATCTTGATGAAGAAGTTGCCAGATTGCATCTAGAAAAAATAGGAGTGCATCTGACAAAGCTTTCAAAAAAACAAGCTGATTATATTGGTGTTCCACAGGAAGGGCCGTATAAGGCAGATCACTATAGATATTAAACAAAATCTTTTTTAATCAACATTTTTTATTCTAAAAAGTGGATAAATCAAAAAAGAAAAAACTTTTCAATATTGTTAGAATAATAGCTTTTGCTCTATTATTATATCTCTTATTCAAAGGCGTTGCATTATTGGTTTTATTAATTGCATTAAGTTTTGGATTAAGTTTTATAATAAATCATCTTCCAATAAGAAATATAGGTATAGAACTAGTTACTTTTATTGCTGTTCTTTCAGGCTTAAAATATGGGCCTTGGATTTCTCTTATTATAACCTTTATTTTAATAACATATCACCTTGTTGCAGGAGGCTTTTTAGGAATTTATGTTTTATGGGTAATTCCGGCATACTGCTTAACAGCAGTTATTTCAGGATTTTTTCCACAGGCAGATATAATCATGTTAGGGAGTTATGCTACAATTGCAATTAATGCAAATAATCTATTTTTTACAGCAGTTACTTCCCCTTCTTTTGTTCCAAAGTATAGCCTTTATGTTATTACAAATATCTTATTTAATCTACTTCTGTTCTCTTTGTTTGGAAATCTTTTCTTATTATTTATGATATAGTTAATATCATATTACTAATATAACTCTAATATAAATTCCACAAAATATATAAAAGAAAATATATTCTGTACTATCTATAAAAAAGTTTTTAAAGCAATAATCTTTTTTTGGAATCAAAATGTCAAAACAAGATATCTTCAACGTATTTTTCAGGGAAAAGCCAGCTAAAATGCTGATAGAGATGAGGAGAAACTCTAAAACAGAAGTTTATGCTTCCCATTTGGCAAAATCTATAGATTGTACTTATTCTCATGTTGTTAAGATACTTCAGCAAATGCAGAAAGCAGGATTAGTGAATTTTAATAAACAGGGAAGATTAAAATTGCTTAGTTTAACAAAAAAAGGAGAAGAAGTAGCATCTTACATAGACAAAATAATGGTTTTACTTAAAGAATAATTTTCTTAGTTTGTATTTTTTTCAAATATTTTTATTGCCTTTTCTATAAACTCTTTTTCAATTTTTGAGGAAATGATTGCACCTGCAGCGTTTATATGACCGCCGCTTTCTCCTCCTATTTCTTCTGTAATCTCTTTTACTATCTCTCTTAAATCAACTTTTTCTTCACGACCACAGATTCTTAAAGAAGCTTTTGTTGTTTCATCATTTTCCCTTGCCATAGCCAAAATAAAAGTTCCTTTTTTCAGTTCAGTTGAATTTGATATTATAGAAGCAACAGTTCCTATTATTGTTGAAAGGACATTTGTTTTAGCATTTATTATAATATAATTTTTTTCTTTTATAATATCTTTATTATCTTTATTTTCGTACCATCTCAACCCAGTTATTATTTCTTTTTTATAATCATCAAGCAATTGAATTGCTTTCTTCTTGCTTTCTTCATTGTTAAGGCAGACACCAATACCAAGAGAAGCTTTTTCTAATCTCCCACAGGCATTTATTAAAGTTGAGAATTCTTTTAAATCTCTCAAAGGACTTGATTCTGGCTCTTGTAATAATAAGTATCTGTCTCCAAGAATATCTTCTGGCTTTTTTTCTTTTGATCTTTTCATCACTATTGAAGAGATGAACCTTTTTTTTTCTTCTTCAGTAAGATCATTAAATCTAGACCATTTATTATTCTTCTTAGGCTCAATTCTATTCTCAATCAAAAATTGGATAGCATTTGATTCAGAGCCAGTAACACCAGGAATGAAAATATCTGCACCATAAGTCAATAGATAAGACAAGGATTTTGTTTCTAATCCAAACCATCTCAATCCTTTAATTACTTTAACCTTTTTTTGTTTTACTGCAGTTTCAAGAATCTCTTTATTTAATGCAGAAAAGCCTTTCTTTTCTTGAATATCACCTAAAGCGCCTACCAAAGCAAGATAAGAAAATTCTTTATTTGAACTGTCCAAGGATTCTATAAATAAATAAACAACACCTGCCCCTGAAATTTCATAGGATCCGTCTATCTCAAAAGAATGAGGATTTATCATAGAAATATTGTCAGGTATATCATTTAAGATTTTTATATCAAAAGAATGGTGATCAAGAATAAATATAACCTTTTCACCAAGATATTTCTTAATCAATTCATATTGGCCAGATCCCAAATCAGAAAAAATATACACTTTTTCTTGTTCCTCGCTCAATTCTTTTAATGTTTTCTCACTTAATTGTTTGATAATTGAAAGAGAATACTTAAATCCCTCTTTTTCAAGTGCAAGTATCATCAAAGAAGCAGCGCATATTCCATCAGCATCATGATGAGAAATTAACCTAATTACGTTTTCTTTTTTAATTTTCTTTAATCTATCAGAAACCTTTTTAATATATTTCTTGAATAATTCATATTTCACAATTATCACAAAAATAAAAAATAAAAATTAAAAAAACTATTCAACCAAGAGTTTTACTCTTGTAGGATCATAGTTCCATGATAAAGGCAGTTTACCTGTTTTCTTGTAATATTTTACAAGTCTTCTTATCTTTGATTCAGTAAGCATTAAGCCTCTTTTTGCAGTATAGTCTTTTTTATTTGCTTCAAGATGCTTCTGAAGATCAATTACTCTTTTTAATAAAGAACTTAAATTCTCAGGAATCTTTGGCAATAATTCTTTTTTATCCAAAATGTCAGAGATATTTTTCTTAAGCACTACCTTAACATCAGGAATACCATATACATCTCTTAATATAATCCCTATTGTTGAAGGAGCATTCCCTTCCTTTGCTAATTTTATAATTAGCATTTCAATTTCTTTTGGTTTATAGTTCATCCAGGTATAGCTACCTTTTTTAGATGGCTTTTTTGAGCCAGATTTACCTTTCCTTCTTGAATGCATTCTTGCCATTCTTATTACCTCATCTATCTTTTTTTATTATATGGAGAATTAGTAAACAAATCCTCCAGTATAAGTCCGTCTTTCAACAGGTCTTATCTTTTGTTAGAGCATGAGAAAATATGGTTGTTTAAAAACGTTTTGGATATAGATATATTAAACTTACAAATAGCACTATCTTTTAATATAAATATTAACTCCGGCTTTTTATGAGAATCCCTGCACTTTATAAGCCAGCAACAGTAGTAATGGCAAATATTTTATATAAACCAGCATTAGAGGGATTAGAATTATATCCTATCGAGAAGTACTCTCTGTCAACCTTTCCAGTATATAAATGCTTAGATAAAACAGTATTTGTCATTGTTAAAATGGTACCTATGAGAAACCAAATACTTGTTCAGAATTTATCAAATGAAAGAGACTTATTGATTATTTTTGAAGGGCATCCAATGTTGCCTACTTTTTTGAGATATGAAACAGAAGTACAAGCATCTCCATTAACTTATTTAACGAATTTTATTAGATTTAAAAAAGTTAAAAGAGACTATCTAGATATCTTAGTAAGAAACTATATAGAAGGAACACTTTTTGACAAAGATACCCTAATTACAAACACAAGAGAACAAAATATATTAATAGATTTGCTTAAGGAAGCGCATAAACAGGGATATGCAGGTATATGTACAGGTAATTATAAAAATTATTTGAGAGATAATAACTCTAAACTTTTCTTATTAGATATAGGTGCAAGAGTAAATCGCCAATTAACTGATTCTTCTCAATTCAATGAAGAAGTTATGAGGGACTTTTCCAATCTAGAAAAAAAATTCAATTGAATACAGCAACAGTAACACCATCTCCCCCTTCATTAGTTTTTCCTCTCCTTAAGCTTTTTACATAAGAAAAAGATCTTAACATTGCTCTTATATTCTGTTTCAAAATACCTTTTCCATGACCATGTATAATAAAAACTTCAGGATATCCTCTTTGATAAAAGCCAATTAAATTTGCCCTGACAAGATTACAGGCACTTTCAGAAGTCATCCCATGAACATCTATTTTTGGTGTTTCGTACATTCTAACTTTAAAAGATTGAAAAAATGAAAATTAATAAAAAACTTATTGTATTGTCCATCCTCCATCTACGATAATTGTTTGCCCAGTAACATATTTTGACATATCAGAGGCAAGATATAAAAC
The DNA here is from genome assembly GCA_964392465.1 of uncultured Methanosarcinales archaeon. Classification (GTDB taxonomy): domain Archaea; phylum Nanobdellota; class Nanobdellia; order Woesearchaeales; family GW2011-AR15; genus JAAXVZ01. The sequence continues at coordinate 16,926 of CAYMPC010000002.1, forward strand.
AGCGCCTGCTATATCTTCAGGAGTGCCAAATCTTTTTAAAGGAATAATGGCAGCTGTCTTTGCTTTTGTTTCATCATCCATTGCTCCTGTAGCTCCTGGTGTTTCTATTGCACCAGGTAGAACAGCATTTACATTTATTCCATTTGGAGCAAGATCTAATGCCATTCCTCTAGTTAGTCCATTTACTCCTCCTTTTGACGAGCAGTAATGAGATAATCCTGCAAAAGCTTGCACAGAGGCAATTGAAGAGATATTTACAATCCTGCTTCCTTGCTGCATTACTTTTGCTGATTGCTGAGATAAGAAAAATAACCCTTTTAGATTTATGTCCATCAATTTATCCCAGTCCTTCTCAGAGATTTCCAATGTATTCTTATAAGGATAAATCCCTGCATTATTAACAAGAATATCTATTCTTCCAAACGCTTTCATTGTCTTTTTAACTAACTCATTAATTTCATTTAGTTTTGCCATGTCGCATTTTATTCCTATAGCATTTACACTATAACTAGTTTTTATCTCATTTGCAACTTGCTGACAACTCTTTTGATCAAGATCACTAATAACAACATTTGCACCATTTTTTGCAAGCTCTTTTGCAATTCCCAAACCAATTCCTTTTACAGAACCAGTAACAATAGCCACTTTATCTTTTAGCATATTCTCACCTCTTTATTTGAATCTTTTTAATCTTTTAAAAAGTTTTAGATATATAAATATAGCTTATATAGTTATATAGAAAGATATGTTAAGCTAAGCTTGAATTTTTAAGCCATCCATATATTTTTTCAGCTGCTATTTCATGTCCATACTTATTAGGGTGAGTAAAATCGCTTTTTTTTACTTTTAGGTTATTCATCCCAAAGTTACTAAATTCTTCAATTAATAATATATTAGAGATGTTTTTTTCAATCATGAAGTCTATCATTAATTTATCTCAAAACTCTTGATTTTCATAAGAAGACAATTCAGGAAAAACAATAACTAATAAAGAAATATTATTTTTTTTGCATATATTATGTAAATCTTCCATAGCTTTTTTAGCAACTTCCATAGAAGGATCATAATATTTTATTTTTCCTTTAATATTTTCTTTTAATAATTGATAAATTCCTAAATTTAATAATTGATATGCTTTTGATTTTTCAGCTAAAAAAAAGGTTATTTTTTCTGGAAAAACTAAAATCAGTGGAATAGGTGGCATCTCTATATGATTAGTATAAATTTTTTGATCTATCTGGTAAATCAATCTTTCCGCATAATCAGAACGATCATATGCAAGAAGAACAATATCAGGGTTATAAGACAATCCTTTTTTTTCAAACCATATCTTTTCCTGTAAAGTGTTATAACCACCAACAGCAGCGTTTAACACCTCATACTTTTTGTTATTAGTGTTTAATTTTTTTTCAAGAATCTTTGAAAAAATATCTGATTGATTTACATTAGCGCCATATGCAATAGAATCTCCTAATATCAATATTCTTGTAATATTAAATGGCTTTATTTTGGAATAATTTTGATCTGATCTAAATCCTCTATCATTGTGATAATATTCTGCACCAGTTTCCTCTTGATACTCATAATAATTTGGTTTGTTGGTATAAATCAAAATAGGATTATCAGATTTTACAATAAAACTGTCTAAAACAAGGACGTCTTGTAATTTAAGCTTCGGTTTTGCTATGAATCTCGCAAAAATTTCAACAAATAAACCACATAAAATTAAGATTAACAAAAAAAATAGAAATATGAGCAAACCTTTTGTAATTTGTCTTTTATAACTTTTTTTAATTATATCTGCTTTCACTTTTTTTAATCTTTACCTATCTTATTGTGGACAAAATAGAGATAGCCCCGCCAGGATTCGAACCTGGGTCCCCTCCTCCAAAGGGAGAGATGATTGGCCGCTACACTACGGGGCTATATATAAAAATAAAAAGAAAAAAGCTTATCTTAAAAAGTTTACCCTAATAAAGCCTATTCATATAATAATCTTCAGCAAACATTTTCTTTGCTTCTTTATCAAATTTGAAAAAAGTGAAATATTTATAGACTGCAATATCTCTTACTATTCCAACAATCTCTCCTTTTTTATCTATTAATACCATTCTTGATACTTTATGCTTATTAAATTCATCTACAAGCTCGTCTATCTCTAAATCTTTGCTTACCATTCTGACAGGAGAGGACATAATCTCTTTGGCAGTTGTTTCTTCCATACTCTTATTTTTTGAAATTTGCCTAAGTATATCATTTACAGTGATAATTCCTTTAATCGAGTTATTTTCCATAACTAGAATTGATCCAATATTATTGGAATGCAAAGATGTTGCTACTTCTTTTAGAGAATCCCTAGTGTTACAAAAAAATACCTTTTTTCTTGCGATATCATAAGCTGTTTTTACAAAAGACGTTTTAACCACCCCTTAAAAGCCATATATCAAAGTGATATATATACTTTGTGAAAGAGAGAAAAAGAAAAAATGAGAAAATGTGAAAAATCATTCCTTTCTTACTGCCCAGAGATTAAGCATATTTTCTTCCATAAAATGCAACTTTCCTGGAATTATTATGCAATGCAAAGGATCTCCAAAATCATATTTCAATAAATCAGAAGCTTTTCCATATTTAATCAATTGGTTATCGCTGCCTATCCTAGCACATCCTACGATCCTTATATCCTTACTAAAAATCTTTTCTTTTCTTTTCTCTTCTATCTCTAACAACTGTGTTATTGCCTCATTCACAGACATATATCTGTTTTTGTCTTTTTTGATATCTAATAATAAAAGCGTATGCAAATCAGCTTCTTTATTCTGTTTTATCACATCATAAGGAGTTTCTGGCTTAAAAGATGGTTCAAAATAAGGCATTGAAGTTGTTTTTCCATATTTGTATAATTCCAATCCAACAACGCCCACTGCATTTAATATTGAAGTGTTATGTATAATTTTAATTTCAATACCTTTTTCTTTAGCTCTCAAGAACAAATCAACATGGGTAGTAGCGGAAAAAACATCTCCTATAACAAGAAACCCAATATTCTTTTCAGCTGCCTTGTCTAAAATCTCCTCAGCTCTTTTTTCAACAAGCTCTCTGCTTGCCAAGAAAATCTTTTTCTCATATAGCTTCTCAAGTTTCTCTATGCTTACATTGAGCTTTGAAGTGTAATCTTCTAAAAACAAGTAGTCACATTTTTTAATAGCTTCTAGACCTTTTAAAGTAATATCTTTTTCATCATTTAGTCCTAGGCCTATCATATACAACGTCATAATAAAACAAAAACAGGTTTTTTATTAAAAATGTTTTGAAAAAAAAGAAAAAATAAGATGCCTCTATCCATAAAAGTTTTCGGGGGTGATTTACAGATAGAGGCAAGAAGGCACCACAAAGACTAAGGGGTGATCTTGAGTTTATCTATAATCATATGCCTATTTGACAATCTCAATTCCGAGTTCGTCAGACACTTGCATCATTTTTCTGTCTGCAGAAGCTGTTCTGTCAGATTTTCCCAATATCCAGGGACTTTTTACCCCTGTTACAATTGTCATGACAGTAACTTTTCCTTTCATTTCTTCAAGGACTCTTGCTCCCCAGATGACGTTTGCATCTTCATCTAGGCTTTCTGTAACCAATTCTCCTATTTTGTTAATCTCTTCTAATGTCAAATCAGGACCGCCGCATACATGTATCAAAGCTCCTGTTGCTCCTTCATAGTTGATGTCCAATAAAGGATTGCTCAATGCTCCTCTTACAGCTTCTTCTACTCTGTTATTTGTGTCAGATGCTCCTACTCCAATAGCAGCAACTCCTCCGTTGCTCATGATTGCTTTGACATCTGCATAGTCAAGGTTGACTAAAGAAGGTAGGGCTATTGTCTCAACAATTCCTTTAATCATTGTTGCTATAAGTTCATTTGCAACTGCAAATGCTTGTCTTATTGGCAGATTGCCTGCTATTTGAACTAATCTATTATTATCTATAACAATTACAGTATCACACATTTGCCTTAATTGTTGCAAGCCGAATTCAGCTTTATCTACTCTTGCTCTTTCAATCTTAAAAGGCATTGTGACTGTTCCAATAACAATTGAACCAGTGCTTTTGGCAACTTCTGCTATAACTGGAGCGCTTCCTGTTCCTGTCCCTCCTCCCATTCCTGCGCACACAAACACCATATCTGCACCTTTTAGTGCATCTTTAATCTCATTTATTTGCTCATGAGCAGCCTCAGCTCCTCTTTCAGGAAAGCCACCACAGCCTAATCCTCTTGTTGTGTCTTTTCCAATCAAGAATTTTCTATCAGCTTCTGTGATGCTTAAATGCTGCTGATCTGTGTTGCAGGCAATTATTTCTGCTCCTTTTATCCCTTTCTGGTAAAGCCAGTTTACCATGTTATTGCCAGCTCCGCCAGCCCCAATTACTTTGATTGTGGCTTGGTTTATATTTAGTGCTTCAAATTCTGCTCCCTTTCGGGAAGGTTCTTCAAAGTCCATTTTTTTTGACCCCCACCGTTGTCCTTGTGTGTTTTTTATTTATTATAGAATATATTTTTTAAAATATATATTTTGATATATATTTTAATATAGCCAAACATTTAAATATCAGTTTGGAATATACTCTATTCTAGAAAAAGCCAATTATTTTGTTTAAAGCCAAAGTTTCTCGTCTAAAAAGCCAAACGAGTTAGGTGTAGGATTAAAAAGCCCTAATAACCCCACAGCTTTTTTATTATTTAAATTCCTATTTAAATCTTATTGTATTATAAAATATATTTTAGAGAATATAGATATCTATTTTTTTATGCTTTTTCTCTTGGAGAAAACATCTTTTCCTGTATCGACAACATCACTTATCAATCTCGATATTTTGTCAAAGACAATTGGGTTTTGGAATACTCTTTCCATATTTGCAATCCTAGATCCATATACTTCAAAATAGCAAACATTTTCTAAGGTATAATGAGTAGGAGCAGGGACAATTTCATCTGGGTATCCTAGAGGAAGAATTGCCTGTGGTCTGACTTCTTCAGGGATATTGGCTACTCTTCTGAGCATATTCTCGTCAAAAGCACCAACCCAAGTGGAACTTAATCCAAGAGCATGTGCAGTAAGGAGCATGTTTTCTATTGCCGCAGCACAATTTTGTATTGCATACAATCTTTCTCCTCTTATCCCATAAAACTGCTTACTCTTTTCAATCTCAGCACATACAACAACAATTACAGGAGCTTCAGCAATCCACATTTGTTGCATTGCTGCCTCTGCAATCTTTTGTTTATTCTCTTTATTTCTTATAAGGATAAATTTCCAATTCTGAAGATTTCCTGCACTTGGAGCGTATCTTCCAGCATCCAAAATTACACCTAATATCTCCATTGGTATATCTTGAGAAGAATATTTTCTGATAGATCTTCTGGTAGCTATAGCTTCAAAGACATTCATCTTTATTGTTTCTGTATTAAAAGCAGTTTCTTTTTTTTCTTGATCTTTCTTTTCTTCAGACATAAGTTTCTTTTAAGGATAGCTCCTTTAAATATTTTGTTATATCTCTTGTTGTTCCAAAAATGAAACACTGTTTCAAAAATGAAAAGATTTAAATATTGTGCATGAATCACAACTAGGTATGGAGATAACAGAGCTCCTTCAGAGCTTTTTTGATACAAAGATGCTAAGTATCATTAAACTGTTTCTAAAAGAAGATGGCAAGCAATATTATCTAAGGGAGATTTCAAAGTTAACTAAAGTAAGTCCTGCTTCAACATATAGGATTCTGAAAAAACTTGTTGATCTTCAGGTTATTACCTTAACTGAAATCAAGACTGCAAAGTTATATAGCCTTAATACTGGAAAGACAGTTGAGTTATTGAGATCCTTCCTTGAAATAGATGTTATTCAATCTTTTGTTGAAAAAGCATCTGCAGTAGAAGGGGTTGATGAACTTTATTTATATGGTAAAAAAGAAAAAAGCAAGGCAACAATCTTTATTCTTGGACCAAATATTGAAAAAAACCAGATCAAACAAATAATAAATGATTTTAAGGAAAGGCATAATTTTAGCATTTTAGATAATTATTTCACAAAAGAGCAATATGATCAGATACAAGGGTTATTTGCAGAAACTAAAAAACTCTTATATAAAAAAGCCTGATTTTTAATTATTAAATCTCTTGTTTTTTATAGTATATATTAAAAATATTCTAATCTAATTAAACTTCAGAATTTTTTTACTTTATTCTTATAAATAATTAGCAGAGGAACTTTCCTCTGCGATATACGGGACTAGCCATAATCCCGCAATGATAAAGTAAGCTATGATATTTCTAAATAATAATTATAATAAGATAAAAAGAGAAAGGCTCCCTTTTCTTTTTCTTTGTGGGGAGGGGTTTTCAAGAAATAAGGGTTTTAAGGGAGCCTTGAGTATGATTTTGTTATTTTTTCTTCCTTAAGAATCCTCAGTTCCTTAAGGGGGTTTTAGGCTCCCTTTCTTTTTTGTGGGGTGGGGTTTGTAGAATTCATGAAAGGGAGCCCAGTTATCATGAATTTTGTGAATTTATGATTTTGAATTTTTACTTTTTATAATCTAAAGGAGGCTGTCTCAGTTCTTGGAGCCACATCAATCCTATTTTCATCATATTTTTGTTGAACTTTTCTGATAATCTGTATGTTTTTTTATAAAGATCGTAATCAATGATGCCCATGGATTTCATGGGCGTCAAGATCCTATCATAAAATTGTCTCTTGTTATAAGAGATTTTTACCTTCTTGCCTCTGTATTCCGGCTCTTCTAGTTCGGTTATTAGCTCTCCATCATGCAACTTAGTAGCAAATAGAGACATTTCAGTTTTACCGATTTCGCCGTTGTTCTCCTTCATATGTCTTATCAGGAGCTTTGCAACAATCACCTGTTGCTTTGTTGCAAAGATAATCTCGTATATGTCTTCGGGTAAATTAAATTGGTCAAACAATAACACCATTTATAATATAAAATACAAACTAGTATATAAATGTTACGTTTTTTTAAACTAGTATAGAAAAAGGTATATTAATTCTTTGAAGTAAAAAACTCCTTAATCAACCTCTTATAATCTGTGCTTACAACCATTTCCCAGTCTTCAGGGAAGCATCTCTTGTAGTTATTCCATACGTATCTCTCGTCTAAAAATATAATAACGCCTCTGTCTGTCTCTGATCGTATGCATCTGCCTGCATTCTGGAGTGTTTTGTTAAAAGCAGGGAATAAATAGCCGTAATCCCATCCTTTTTTGTATTTTTTGTCAAAGTAGTCTATCAATGATTTTGTCTCTAAATCAGGTGAGTTTAAAGGTAATCCTACAACAATGACACCTTTAAGATAATCTCCAGGCAAATCTATCCCTTCTCCAAAACTACCTGAGGCAACAGCAAGTAAAACAGCACCAGTTTCTTTATAATTCTTGAAATTTTCAAGAAATTCCTGTTTTTCAGCTTTATTCATGCTATTTCTCTCTGAAAAGACAGTCTTGTTTGTTTTTGTTTCAAAAAATCTTGAAATTTGATCTCTTAAAAAGTAGCTTGGAAAAAAAGCAGCTGAATTTCCAGGAATCTCATTTACAATTTCAGCTAATACCTCTGCTATTTTTTTATATTGCTCTTGGTTTCTTGCTTCATATTTTGTTGTTGTTTTTGGAATAATAAGATTAAGCCTATTATTTTTTGGGAAAGGATCTTTGAAAACAACTTCCTGGCTTCTTTCAATCCCTAAAAGCTCTTTATACATTGCAGTAGGAAGCAATGTTCCAGACATCAATATTGTAGAATGTGTTTTATTAATAATATCTTTACAGACAACACTTGGGTCAAGGCATCTATATGACAAAATAGTATAAGGCTCTTTTAACCCTTCTTTCATAGATAATATTCTTACAAAACCTTCTTCTTTTCCCTGCCACATTTTTAGAAATCTGGCTATTGAGCCTACATAAGATTGTTTCTGAAGCTCTCTTACAGATTCTCCTATATAATTAAGATCTTCTATCAGCTGTTCATAATCATGTTTTTCAGATAAAGGCATTTCAAAGTCTTCTCTTTTGATTATTTTTTCTCCATTAACTTTCAAGTCTTCTGTTAAATCATTTAATATGTGCATTACATCCATTAAAGACTCTATAGTTGATTCATACCCTAGTCTTTTTGCTTCTTTGATTGCTCTCCTTATTACTGTGCTTGAAAGAAATTCTGATGCTAATTCTTTTAACCTAGATGGAAGATTATGAGCCTCATCAACAATTACAACTAATTTTTCAGGCTCTTTGTTTATTTTTTGCAGGAAATTATCTCCAATATCAGGATGAAACAAATAATAATAATCACTAATTATCACCTTTGAATTCTTTGCAATTCCCAATGACATTTCATAAGGGCACATTTTATCTCTCTGTGAAAGATTAATTACCTCTTCTGTTGTTAAAGGATATTTTTCCATATCTTTTAATAAGGCAGAAGCAGCCATCGTAAATTTAGCTTGTGTCTTTCTAGTATTATTATAGAATTCGCATTTCTTTTCTTCTCTCATCTTTCTGCAATAAGTTATAAAATCAGAACTATACATAGTTTCTATTCCTGGGATAAGGCACATCCATTTTTTTCCTATTATTGAAGTGCAAGTGAAATCATTGCCATAAAGACCTTTTATCTCCTTTAATGTGTCAATAGCAATCTTATGTTGAGTATGTCTTGATGTTAGAAAAAGAACTGTCAAATCTTTTTCAATAGCCTTTGCCAAAGCAGGGCCTAAGGTTGCAACTGTTTTACCAAGTCCAGTTGGAGCATGGATAATCATATTTTTCTTATTTTCAATAGCAGCCTCAACCAAAAGAAGCATTTTATTTTGCTCCTCTCTAACTTTAAGGAAAGGGAACAATAATTTTTTTTTGTGGTCTTCAGAAATCATTATTCTTAAAATTAATCCCTGTTTTATAAAGTTAGTGGAAAAGAAAAAAAGAATAGGACTTAAACTTGTTTTCCGAAAATATTCTGGTATAATGAAGCATAAATAGAAGGCTCATCATCTCCTCTATCAATATGATAATTCAAAGAAGTGGCACAATTTATTCCTGCCAATCCTTCCAAAGTGCTATCACATCCTTTATGTGTTGGATGTATTTGTCCGCTTCTAATAAGATTCAAAATTCTAACTGTATGATCTATTGTGACATAAGGAGGAGCATTTATTCTCTTTAGTTCTTCAATTAAAATTTTATTTTCAGGTATATCTGTTCTATCATCAAGATTAATTTTATTCATTAAGATGAGTAATTATTTTATTATTATATAAATTTTACTATCATTTAGTAATTACATAATTATAACAAACAATATTAATTAGTTCTATTACCTAAAAAGCATGACAAATGAAACATCTGCAGGCATAGTTGTATATTTTCAAAAACCCTTAAAGTATTTGCTTCTGCACTATGGAGAGGGTCATTGGGATTTTCCAAAAGGCCATGTTGAGATAGGAGAAAGACATGAACAGGCAGCAATGAGAGAGACAAAAGAAGAGACAGGCTTAATTGTTAATGTTAATCCAGAATTCAAAGAAATGGTCTCTTATTCGTTTAAGGGAAAATATAATGAATTAATTAACAAAAAAGTATATTTTTATGTGGGAGAAGCATTATCTAAAGACGTTGTCATATCTAATGAGCATGTAGGATATGTTTGGATGTCGTATGAAAACGCATTGAAACGACTGACTTATGAGAATGCAAGAGAAATTTTGAAAAAAGCTAATGAGTTTTTGATGGATAGAACAAAATAAACTAAATTGTTATTTTCTCTTTAACTCAACAACAGCCTCTACATGAGGTGTCTGCGGGAATAGATCAAAAACAGCCACACTTTTAATATCAAATTCTTTGAATTTCTGCAGGTCTTTTCCTAATTGTTTTGGATTGCAGGATATATATATTATTACTTCAGGCTTGAGCTCTTTTAATCTTATTATTGCTTTCTGCTCCATTCCAGATCTTGGTGGGTCTGTTATAACATAAAGAGGTTGTTTTAATTGCGCTTTGTATACTTGTTTAGCATCTAAGACAAAGGCTTTTGTATTTTTTATCTGATTCAGCTCAATGTTTTTATTAGCAGCATCAATAGAGCCTTTGAAACTTTCAATTATTGTTGCCTCTTTGAATAAATCAGAATTTACAATTCCAAAAGTGCCGACACCTCCATATACATCAAGAAGATAAGCGTCTTTTGTATTGTATTGCTTCAATAGATTATTAGTATAGGCAATCATCTTCTCTGCCATCTCAGAATTGTTCTGGAAAAAACCCTGGATAGAATAATTGAATTTTTTGCCTAAAAAAGTCTCGCTCAGGAAATCATTGCCCTTTACAATAAAATAATTAATAGAAGTGCTAACTTCACTTCCAGGAAGGACATAAGTTACAGCAACATTATTTGCTGTTGTGATTTTTGAAAATTCTTTTATCTTATCAATAGCTTCTGTAAGCCTTGTTGATTTCTCGCTCAAGACAAAAGATATAGAAGAATCATTCTGAGGAGCTCTTATGACAACTTGCTTGAATGTTCCTGTCTGTTTTTTAAGATCATAAGCATCAATTTCTGCAACCTCAACAAAAAACTGCCTGATCTCTTTCATAATCAAATTAATCCTTTCATTAGCAATAGCACATTGCTCAATATCTATTATGCTATACCACTTATCTTTTTCTCTTAACCCAATCCCTTTTGGATGAAAAATAAAATCCATCCTGTTCCTGTAATAATATTCTTTTCCTGAAAAAACTTTGATATCCTCATATTCTGTATTGTGCTTCACGACATTTTTTTTATTATCCAGCTGCATAGAATAATCAATATGCTGGGCAGAGCACCCTCCGCATTTCCTGAAATAAGGGCATAATGGAGTTGACATAGATGGTTGGATATGGGCTTTCTTTTTATTTATATCGTGTGTTTTTTACTCTTTCGAGTATACAAACCTTTATAAAATCATACACATATCATACATCTAGTATACAATTAACCTACACCGAAACATTTATATACTACATCTATCCAGTATTTATCATACAAATATCATATATGATACAAAAACAGCCTTAGTATACAAAAATATACTAATGATTAATGGACCGGACCATAAGAGCAGATGAAGCAAAAAGTAGCAGTAGTGAATGTTAGATTGCCTGAGGAGATTATTTCTTGGATAGATTCTCTTGTAGATAATAAAATATATAATTCTAGATCAGAGGCAGTAAGAGAATTCTCAAGAGACTATGTGTTAAAACAAAGAGGAGGGAGATAGTGCCAGATCAAATTGTTTCTGTAAGGATGCCCGTAACTTTGATTAATGAGTTAAAAGAGCTGGCAGAAAAAAACCATTTCCTTGATGTCAGCGAGGAAGTCCGTTCTTTACTGAGAGAAAAATGGCAGGAGCATAAAGATCCTTATGCAATGAAACTTCTGGCTATAAAGGAAAGTGTTGCAAAAACAGCTGTTCCAGAGAAAATAAAGATGCTAAAAGATGATTTGAAAAGATTATTGGAGGAGTTAAATGGTCTTCAATAATCATAAAAGAATAATATCTTGGACTATTTTGATACTTATAATTGTATTTGGATTAGTCTTTTCTAGAATACATATTATTGTAAATGCAGAGGAAAATCTTACCTCATTAAATCTATCTGAAAACACAACTCAAAATACAACAGATGAAATAAGTCAAAATATAACCGCAAACATTACAACAAACACATCAGAAGAAATTTCAATAATAAATTCCTCTTTAATAATATTAGATAGCAGCAATTACAAAGAAATTTATGAAAACGAATCTGTAAATTTTTATGCAAATTATACATATGAAAACGGAACAATAGAAGGAAGATGTATAATAGATATTCTCCAAACACAAGAAGAGATGATTTACAATTCAACAAGTAAATTATATAATTATACAAAAATTTTCTTACAATCAGGCAATTATTCCTATGAAATAAATTGTTCAAAAGAGGGCTTCACAAATCAAAGTGAAACATCAACAATACAGATTTTACCTATTTTAATTAATTCAACAAATAATACTATTATAGATAATGATAATGATGGTTATTCTAATATTACAGATTGCAATGACAATAATCCTAATATTAATCCTGGAAAAAAAGAAATACTTTATAATGGGCTAGATGATGATTGCAACCCTTCAACATTAGATTACCTTATTTTCAACGTTAATACAGATAAACAAGTATACTCAACAACAGAGACAGTAAGAATAAGTATAGAGGCGCAAAATAATTCAGATACATATATTACTATAAACACACCTACAAACGTATCCTATATCTATATCTTCTCAAATGGAAGCTATCCTGTAACTCAGGAATTTTCATTAACAGGATTAGCTGGGACATATGGTGTTGAAGCAATAAATTACTATGAGAATTATACTAATCAAAAAAATATACCCTTTACAGTACAAAGTTCAATGAATGTAGAAATTGAGACAAATGTTTCTGAAGTATATGAAAAAGAAAGAATCCATTTCAAAGCAGTTGTAACAGGTGCAACAGGAAACGTGAACCTTATTTGGAAAATGGATGATAATAAAGAGATTTATCAAAGTGAATTTGACTATAATTATAGTAATGCCAGAGAATATAATGTTGTTCTATTAGCCACTGATCAGGGAGGCAACCAAGTAATTAAAACAAAAAAGATACTAGTAAATAAACAATATTTCCTAAAAGTAAAAGTAGTTGATAACTCTACAAATGAGATTCTACCGAATGCAACAGTAAAATTAGATTCAATATCACAAAAAGTAAATTCAACAGGAGAAGTAGAATACAAAATAACAAATAATACATATGAACTTAGAGTTTCATCAGATAATTATTATTCTTATCAGGAAGACATAAAAATAAATAACTCTCTAATATTTACAGTTAAGTTAGTAAAAAGAGAAGAGGAAGTCTCACCTATTATTAGTATAATCTCTCCTCAAAATAATACAAAATCTTCAAAGCCAGAATTCAAATTCACGTTTGAGGATGATGGATATGCAGATTGCAGTCTGTATATATCTAAAGAAGGAGATTGGTGGGAAGAGATTGATGCAAATGAAGAATTATCTCCTAATATAGAATACTATTTCAACCCAAGTTTAGAGAATATATCTTATTATTGGAAAATCAAATGTATAGATGAAGATGGCAATGTCGAATACAGCCCACAATATTTTGTTGATATCTCAGCTAACGAACAAAATGTAATTATGCAGGATAACCAGGAAGAAGTAGAAACAACATATAACGTTATTCAAAACGTCTATAATGTAATTCCTGACTTCGAAACATATTCTCCAGATGAAAAAAAGATAGTTGATTATCTAAAAATGGATGCATTGATTAAAGATGCAAAAAGAAAACTGGAGATGGCTAACAGGGATTTATTTAATCTAAAAAATCAGCCAGATACAGATTCAGTCATAAAAACAAGAGATGAAATTTATGCCAGAATTGAAACTATAAAAGATGAAACTCCTCTATCTGTAAGCTCAAAAAAGAAGGTTGATTTTGTCAAATATATTGAAGATTCGGAAGTTGAATCCCTCTTTAATGAATATCTTACTCTAAATAACATTCAATTAAGCAATAGTGAAAAAAAGAAGCTTGTTGAGCAAAATAAAATCCTGCAGAAAAAAGCAACAATAGCCACAACAGCATACAATGTTGAAATAACTTATATTTCAGGAAGAAAAGAAGAAATTACTTTAATTGTAAGAAAAACAGACATTGATTCTGCTCAGGGAATCATGTATGCTGAATTTATACCAAAAGATATTGTTGATACTGTTAATAAAATTGTCTTTGTAACTCAGCCAGATAAAATCTTAAAAGAAGATCCAGTATTTGAAGTTGAATTAACCAAGTTTACAGAAATAGTTTATTATATTAAAAATTCTGTTTCATTGGATATTATTCCTAAAATAAAGCCAATATTAATAAAAACACAACTTGAAACTTCTTCAAATAGCATAACAGGATTTGCGTTATTTGACACACTAGGATTTTCAGAATCTAATAAAAAAATATTCATTATAGAACTATTTGTTGTTTTCATTTTATTAGGGATTTATCTTTTCTATTACTTTAAATCTTCTAATTATGAAATAATTGCTCCAGTTATTACAAAAATAACTAAAGAAGAAAGCAAACAAGCTATACAAAGTAAAATAACTTTTTCAAAAATAGGAACAACTGCAGAAGAGAGTCATAAAATACAATATATAAATAACGTAATTCAAAAAGCAGAGAATAACTTAAAACACAACAAGATAGAAGCAGCAGCAGTCAAATATTATGAATTGAAATTTTTATATGACTTACTTAGTGAGAATGATAAACTCTTTTTGTTTGATAATCTAATGTCTCTATCTGATAAAATTAATTATGCAAATATCAACAAATTGCTTGATGAGGCAATAATCTTCCTCGCAATAGGAAATTATGACTCTTCAATAGACTTATACGAAGAAATACAAAAAGAATATGCGAAACTATCTGATTATTATCAAGAGAAAATATATGCAAGATGTTGCGAATTGGCATTGCATCTTCAGATGAAACAGGAAAAAAATGGCTAAAGAAAAAAGCAATCGCGCTTTAAAAATAAGAAAATTTGGATTTAAATTAGATATAGATACAGTACTATTAAATCTATTTATAGTCTTGCTTTTGATTATTTCTATCCTTTCTCTTGTTATTTTAAGGGATTATATAGGTTATGCTGTAGGATCTCATCAGGCAAAAGGAGGAACAATAACAGAATTGAATGTATATCAAGTATATCCTGCAAGCATATGGAATGCAGTTTATGGGATTGCTCTCCAGGCTCCAATATACAATTCATCATGGTATATATATGCAACACCAGCAGGGATGTCAGAAATTAATCCTATTTTCAATTGTTTTGAACCAGGAAGAGAACACGAATTATACCTCACAACTTTAAATTCATCAGAGATAGTATGGGAAAACATCACAGCCGGAACAACTCAGTTGCTGGATGATTATGTTTCTATTTCTAATAGTGAGGCAGTTTCTTCTACACAGACATTCACAAGTACAATCTCAGTAGAGATAGGAAGCAGGGTAATCTCAAATGTTCCTGCAGCATATATGCGGCAATATGGAGTTTCAGGAAGCAATGAATTCCCAGTTGGAATATTGCAATATAATGAAACAATAATAATGGTGGCGATTATAAATGATGATTATCTTACGGGTTACAGACCAGACAAGATATTTAATTTTGAAATGTTCGTTCCTGTTCCTGCAAACACAAGTACCTTAAGATATAATATTTATACAGATCCATTTGATGTATGCCCACAAGGAGAAGAGGGAGAAAGAAAAAACCCAGGAAGCGTTTATGGATGGGTCAAAGAAAATCAGACAAGCGCCCTTTTAGAAAATGCACTTATTGCAGTAGGCACTAAAATTTATATAACTGGCGCAGATGGATTTTATAATATAACAGATTTGCAGCCTGGAGATTATTATATTGTTGCAATAAAAACAGGATTCAATAATTATGTTGGAAATATTACTATTCCTGAAAATGCGTCTCTAGAATATAATATCACAATGGAATTATATCAGGAACCATTAACTGGAACAGGTCCAGGTATTGGAACAGGAATTGACGATCCTGGGACAGAGACAAAGACAGGAGAAGGACCTGGAATAGGGCCTGGAATAGGACCTGGCATTGGACCATATATAGAAAAACCTCAAGAATTAGGTATAGATCATTGGGTTTCCTTAGATAAATTGCATAAAAAAATAAGGATTGGAAACTTTTTTACAGAACATCTCTTAATTTTCAGTTTTAGAAAAGATGTTGCAAGAGTTCAATTAAGGATTACAGGAAATGCATCACAAGTATTAGAATTAGGAGAGAATTCAGTTACAATAGAGCAAAACAAATATGCAAATGTGACAATAAGAGGATTTGGAATAGAAAAAGGAACATATATAGGAATGCTTGAGCTTTCAGGAGACTTTAATGATACTTTGCCTATAGAGATTATAGTTTCAGATGAGGATAAGCTACCAATTGAGGCTCTTCTGATACAGTTGGATGTTCTTACATCAAGACCACTTCCTGGAAATAAATTCAAATTTAGGGTGAACTTACAGAACTTGCTTATAGAAGATAGTTATGAGGTAAGGCTCGATTATTATATAAGGGGAGTAGAAGCAGATACAGCTAATTATACTATGTATTTGGGAAATGACACAGTAACATTGAGGACGAGTCAATCTATTATAAAAGAAACACTTATACCACCTGAATGGGCAAAGGGAGAATATTATTTGATAGTAGAAGCTAATTATTTTGATACCTATTCAAGAACAGCTACTATCTTTGAAATTTTCGAGCCTATTCATAAATATAAAGTATTTGGAGCAGTTGAATTATGGAAAATTCTATTGGGACTTTCTATTTTAGCATTTTTAGTAGGTTTGCTAATTTATATAAGGCACAGAATCTCAGCTCAAAAAAGATTCCATGCAAAAATTGAATATAACTTACTTCCTAAAAAAGGCCCAAGGTCTTTATATGTTGGAAAAATTGCAGAAACAGAAAACGACACATATTTTGACATGGACAAATTGACTGTACACACAATCATTGCAGGATCAACAGGAGGAGGTAAATCTATTTCCGCGCAGGTCATAATCGAAGAATGCTTATTAAAAGGGGTTGGTGTTGTCGTATTTGATCCTACAGCGCAATGGTCCGGAATGCTTAGAAAATGCGCAGATGAAAAAATGTTTAACTTTTATCCAAGATTCCATCTGACAAAAAAAGATGCTAAAGCATTTAATGGAAACATCAGAGCAATAAAAAACCCAAGGGAAAGAATTGATTTGATGAAATATTGGAAACCAGGAGAAATACAAGTATTTACAACAAGCACATTAGATCCTAAGGAAATGGATATCTTTGTTGCAAACACAGTCAGAGAAATTTTTCATTCAAATTTACAGGAATTTCGTGGATTAAGGATGATGATGGTCTACGATGAAGTTCACAGACTTCTTCCTAAATTCGGAGGAAGTGGAGAAGGATTTATTCAAATAGAAAGAGCATGCAGAGAGTTCAGAAAATGGGGAATAGGTGTCATGCTAGTATCTCAGGTATTGGCAGACTTCGTTGGGCAGATTAAAGCTAACATCAACACAGAAATCCAGATGAAGACAAGAGATGAAGGAGATCTGCAGAGAATTGAAACAAAATATGGAAAGAGCTATATTCAGGAATTGGTCAAAGCGCCAGTAGGATCTGGAATGATTCAAAATTCAGATTGGAACAGAGGTAAGCCATATTATATTACTTTCAGGCCAATTTTGCACAGTGTTGTGAGACTGACAGATCAAGAACTTGAGCAATATAACAAATATAATGAAATTGTTGACGATTTATCTTATCAATTAGAACAGTTAGAACAAGAAGGCAAGGATATATTTGATTTGAAATTAGAATTAAAACTATCACTCGATAAAATAAAATCTGGAAGTTTTAATATGGTTGAAATCTATTTAGAAGGATTAAAGCCGAGAATAGAAAAAATATGGAAAGACATGGGCAAGACACCAAAAAAGAGGCAAATAGAACTTGTTTCTGTGGAAGAACTGAAAGCGTCAATAGAATCAGCTAAAAAAGAAAGTGAAAAAGTAAAAACACCAGAAGTAGGAAGTGTAGGGCCATCAGAAAAGAAGGTATTAGGACTTAATGATGATGTTGCTCCTGACAAAATGCTAAAATTAGTAAATGGCACTCTTGTCATAAAATTAAAAGCTTTATTAGATGAGATTAAAGTTTTAAAAGAAGGTGAATTCAAACAGCAGGTAAACGAAGATAAAAATGATTTTGCAGACTGGATTAGAACAGCAATAGGAAATGATAAATGGGCGGATATTGCTGATACAATTTTAACAAAAGAAGATTTTATTCTTTTCCTAGAGGCATTAGATCAAGGAAAGGAAAAAACATTTAAGGCAACAACCCCAAGGCAAAAACCCTATTCAAGTAAAAAAGAAGAGAATAAAGAAATAACAAAAACAGAAGATCAAACTACAGAGAAGAAAAAAGAAGAAAAAACAGACCAAAAAGTAGAATTAAAAGAAGAACAGAATAAAGAACAGAATAAAGAAGAACTCAAAAAGGAAGAAAAACAGGATATAAACAAAGAAGGAAGTAAAGAAGAAAGAACAGAAGAAAAAACAGAATCAAAAACAGAAGAAACAAAAGAAGAAACAACAAAGCCAAAACCAGTTAATGAAAAGTTAAGAATTCTAATGGAAGAATTAACAAAAAAACCAGAAGACCAAAACATATTGTTTTCAATTGCAGCAGAACATCACAGACAAAACAATCTTGCTGATGCTGAATTATATTATAAAAAAGCATTGGATAAAAATCCAGATAATCCTAAAGTTTTGTACTATTTGGCTAGTGTTTTTAATGCACAAAAAAAGTATAAGGAGGCACTAGAGCTATATAATAAAATTATACAGCTGCAACCAGATTATCCGAAAGTAAGAGAATATATTGCTTCAATAAACAAGATTTTAAGTACTAAAAAACAAGAAATACAAGTATAAAATGAATCAAATAACAAAACAACAAGAGAAAGAAAAGGATTTATCAAACTTATTTTCACCAATTAGTCAAAATAATTATTTTTATCTTTCAAACGGCCAGGTGATAAAAAGTATAACAGAATTACCTTCTCTTTTAGAAAACACAAATGAGACGATTTTTAATACCCATGTTACAGCTTATAAAAATGATTTTGCAAAATGGGTTTATGATGTGTTTAAAATAGAAGACCTCTCAAAAAAACTTGGGAAAATTAAATCCAAAGATGAAACAATAAGAGTATTGAGAGCATATATTAAGCAGCAGGAAAATACAAAGCAAAGCAATATCTCATTATTAAATTCACAAAAAGAGGAAGCAGGATATATAAAAAATGCACAAGAGCAGATTTTAAAGACAGAAACAAAACCACTTATTCCTCAAAATAAAGAGACAGAAGAAAAAGAAATAACAAAAAGCCATAATGAAACTCAAAAGAAAAACAGAATATATGTATGGAGAACATCTCAGAGTGAAGTATACGAATTAAAAAAAAATAAACCACTTCAACAGGAAATTAAACAAGAGATAGAGAACCCTGAACAAAAAAAAGATGAAGAAAAACAATCTGAAAAAAAAGAAAAAAATCCAGAAAATAAAAAAGAAGAATATGCTATTGATAAAAAAGAGAAGTTATTGAAATTAAAAGAAGATCCAAATATCAAGATTAGCAGTGCAGATGAGTTTTTTAAAAAAAATCCTGTTTTGGTTTCCCAGATGATCGATGCAAAAAAGGACACAATGGTTTTTGAGTCTATAGATTCTATATCCATTGATGAAACTAATTCTCCTAAAGAACTTATTGAAGTATTTAAGGATACTTATGCTAAAGCCTATCAAAAAATGAGTCTTTTAAGAAAAACAGGATTTGATACGTCCTTAATTGAGATGATGCTGTTTAGAGTCTTACCTAAAATAAAATTATTTGAAGCCTCAAACGAAAGCAAAGATGCTTTAACTGTAACAAGATATTTAAATGAAGCAATCGAAGAACTTAATAATATGAACCACTAATCTAATAATTAAAGGTAAAAAAATGTTCCTTTTCAAACCAAAATATGCAAGAATAGAAGATCAGCAAGAGAAGAAAGATGAATCTTCAGAGTCTTCTTCAGAAGAAAAAACAGACGCAGCACAAGTTTCTATAACTGGAGCTACTGCAGCATTATCTGCTGACATAATAAAATTAAAAGCCCAATTTGATCAGTTCTCAGAGCTCAGAAAAGTAATCAATGAAAGATTTACACGATTAAATGAGCAGGTAGGGGAGCTTAGGGGTATGATAATGGATGGCAATAGGGCAATGCAGGATATGGAAGTTAAAACTGTTAAGGCAGTTGACCTTGTTGAAGCAGTACATCCAGATAAATTAATGGTCGAAGTAAGAAAACAAGATGCAAAAATAGAATCTCTAAAAGCAGGAATAGAAAGCAATGACTCAATTATGAAATCAATAATGGAACAATTAAAGGACATGAGACATCAGCTTTCAACATTTAGAGGCATAGATCAAGTTGTCCAGCTGAATGAAGAAGTAAAAAAAGAACTTATGAATATAAAAAAAGTAGAAGCAACAGTTGAAAGGCATTCAGATAAAATTGAAGGAATTTTTATTGAATCTCAAAAAAGATTTCAGGAATTTGACAGTCTTAATGATAAACTTAAAGAGATACAAAGACAAATATCTAATTTAACAGAACAGACAGATCAAAACAAGGTAAAATTGGCTACAACAGCTTCTAAAAAAGAAGTAGAAGACTTAATAAATAAATTCAATGATTTTGAAAAGCATGTTGGTAATATTATTGACTTGCTTACAAAGAGGGCAAATGATCTTCCAAAAGAAATTGATGATAGATTTAAAAAGCTTGAGAAAAGCATGAATGATGCTTTTGACAAAAGACTAAAAAAAGCAGAATTAATGAATAATCTGATTGATAAGATAGAAAAAGATGCCCCAAAAATTGCAAAAGAGCTTCAGTTATCAGAAAAATTAAAAGAAGTCGAGGTTAGAAAGATAGAATCCCAATCTTCTCCTGAAATTAAGCAGTCAGTAGCAAAAGTTGAAGAAGAGAAGAGTGGCTTTTTTAAAAATCTCTTTTCTGGAAAGAAAAAAGAAGAAAAGAAATAATTTATATATTCAAAATACTTTTTAATTGAAATAATAACTAATTAAAAAAGAGGTGTGGGTGTGAAAGCTGAAATTATCTTTATAATATTAATCTCCTTTTCAATTTCTCTTTTGAGTCTTATTCTTTTTTCTATGCTATTAAAAAAATATTTAAAAGATAAACATAAAAACTTTAGTACACATTCTTTAACAAAGCTTTTGGCCTCTCTTACTTTTTTTCTTTTTATTGATGGGTTCTACTATTCTATATTGTATATGTCTCAGTATGGGATTATTTCTTCAAAATTATTTTATGACTTATCAAACATTTATGTTGAACTTCTTCCTAAATTAGGAATTTTTATTTCTTCTGTTATGATTGTTCATTTTTTAATGGAAAAGAGAATAGAAGAATTTAAAACAAAAGAAGAATCTCTTGAAGAACTTCAAAAACTTAATCAAGAGCTTGAAAAAAAGGCAATTGATATGGAACAAAATCAGGACAAATTGCAAAAAAAACTCCTTGAACTAGAGAGATTTAATGACATTGCAAAATCACGAGAAGAAAACATGTTAAATTTAATTAAGAAGATAGAATTGCTAGAAAATAAATTAAAAACTAAAAAATAATTTATTCTTTTCCTTTCTCCCTGTATAATAATCTTACTGCATACTTTATTACATCTGTCCTGCTGGTAAAATCACCCTCTGATTCTTTTACTAGCTGATCGATTTTTTTTGTTAGTCCTTCTGGTATCTTTATAGTATCATACTTTGTTCCTGTTTTTTTTCTCATATTTTACACCCCATTAACTATAATATTATTATCTTATTCATAGTATATTATAAAATTCTTTATATTTTTTTCTATGGAATCAGTATAAACCTTAAATTAAGCAATATTTCTCTTAGTAAAATATATAAACTTATATTGTGTTTAAAAAATTAAAAAAGGGAGTGAAATGTCAGATACAGAAGAAAAAAAAGAGGAATCTCAGGAAAATGAAGAGATTATTATGGATGTTCCTCCTGACTTACCCAGCGAAAGCGATAACCTAATTAATTCTGAAATTCCAGAAGAAACACCAGAAACAACTCCAGAAGAAAACTCTAAAAAAGAAGAAGATAAAGAAGACAAGATTAATGTTTCTGTAGAAAGTAAAAATGAGGTGCAAACAGAAGTTTCAAAAGAACCGTCAATTCCTAAAAATAAAGAAACTAAAGATCAGGAAGAAACTCAAACAGAGCAAGTAGAAGAAAATAAAGATATTAAAGAAAAAAAATTACCAGCTCAAGCTAATATTTCAGAAGAAGTAGTTGAAGTTAGGGAATTGGAATTCTCAGAAATAGGGTTAAAGGAAATTGATACGCTTTTTAAAAAAGGCATACCTAATATATGCAATATTCTTTTTGTAGGGGAGATGAGCACAGGAAAAACAATATCAGCATTAAAACTTATTCTTGCGACAGCCAAAAAAGGGCAGAAAGCTATTTATCTCAGCTTGCAAGATTCAGAGGAAAAAATAATTAATATATTGAAAAGTTTGGATAAAGATATTATTAATTATCTTAACTCAGGCAATATTCAGGTTAAAAAACTAGATATTTTTAATATAATAAAAGAATGCAATATTAAAAGGGCAGAATTAGAAAAAAACGTAAATATCGATCTTAATTTAGAATCTTCTTTAAGTTTTGTTGAGGCATATAATCCTAATCTTATAGTGGTTGATTCTTTGTCTGCCTTGGAGCTGGGATTTTCTGATGATAAAATGTGTTATAGGCATTACATTGATTGTTTGTTTAAATATTTTGAGAAGATAGGAGTGAGGGCAATATATATAAAAGAACTAGTAAAAGAAGAAGAGCTTCATAAGGAATTCTTCGAGAATATCTTGGTTGATTGTATTTTGTTTTTTAAATCAGATAAAAAAGGGAAAAAAGAAATAAAACTGATAAAAGAATATCCGGTTCCCTCTAATACTCCTAAAAAAAAGCATTTTCTCTTTTAAAGGCAAATAACTCTTAAAGGAAAACTTTTCTGTTATAATTTATAATGCAGTGATTAATATAATCACTCTCATCTTCAAAAAGACCTTCATGTTCTTCAACAAGCTTCTTAATTTTTTCGACTGTCTGTTTTGGCAGCCTTACATTTACAAAACTCTCTATCATTTTTTCACCTCTTATATAACTTATTATTTTATTAATAAATTAATATATTTTGCTTTTTATTTTTATATTTTTCTAATTTTCTCTTTTTTCATTTTCCTCTTTTCTTTTTTTATTTATAATATCTAATAAAATATATTATTATACTATAAATAATATAATATGAAAAAAGATTTATATTCTAAATTTTTAGAAAAGTTTATATACTATTTTATATCCAAAAAGATATAATAATTAAATAAGGCAAAGACACAGTGACTGGAAATAAATTAGAAAAAGAGATTATAGGTATTTTTAATAGGGATATTTCTTCATTTTTAAGCATAAACCAAATATCAAAAAGATTACATAAGGCTTATCCCTATATAAATTCCAAGGTAAATAGCCTTATAAATGAAGGAGTTCTGACTAAATTCAATATAGGAAGAAGCTATCAATGCTCAATTAATTTAAATAGCGAGAGAGCAGTAGCACTATTAACACTAAATGAAGTAGAAAAAAAAGAAAAATTATTTCTGAAAATAAAAAACATTAATAAGGCACTTGAAGATATAAAAAATATTAAAAATGAGTTTAAGATATATACTATTTTATTATACAATAACTCTCTTATTTTTGTTCTTGATTATCTTCATGACCAAGAAGCAATAAAAAATTTGTTTCATTCAATTAAGCAATTTGATTTGATTTTTTTAGATAAATCTTCTTTCAAAAAATATCTTCTAGCTAATAAAAGTAAACTGCATGAACATGCAATCCTTTACTCCTATGAAAAATATTTTGAGATAATGGGCGAAGTCAAAGATATGTCGCTTCTCAGCAATATAAATAATTACCTAAAATGAATCAAACAATCAAAAAAAGAATAACAGGAATCTTTTCGATACTTTTATTACTCATTATATTTGGAGTTTCTCTTTTCATTATTTATGCTTCAGATACAGAGTCTGCTTATATTTCTTTAAATAAAAAACAACTCTTTTTAGAAGAAATTTTAGAAGTTTCCTTAACTTTTCCAACCTTAGATAATATAACTGTCGATTTATTTACGCCGACTTCAGTTTATAGGTATCCTTATCCTTCTTCTACTTTTAGATATAAAGTTAATGATATAGGGACATATAGAATAAACGTTTATAACAACAGAGTCCTTGTCGCTTCTGAAACTTTTTATGTTATAGAAGACCCAATTATAGATAATGATACAGGGGGATTTGATGAATTAGGGAAAGAAGATATAATCGACTTTTTTAGTTTATCTAAACCTAGTTATAACTTGGGAGAAGAAGTAATAATTATCTTTAATGAAAATCATTTTAGTAAATCTTTCAAACTTTCAATAAATTCAGAAAATCAAAACCTTAATTATATGAATGATTTAACTAACCCTACTAAATTTATTCCAAGGAAAAGAGGAGAATATGAAGTATTGGTTTATGATGAGGGAGCATTATTAGAAAATGAAACTTTTTATGTTTTGGATATAACAAAACCAAATAACCAAACTAGTCAAGAGGAACCTTTAGTATTAAATAATACAAATAATATTTCAGCTAATAATGATAAAGAAATAAAAAATATATCAGCAGAAACCAATCAGTTAAATGAGTATACTGATTCAACTGTTTTTAATCTATTTTCTCCAGAAGGAATAAATTTTCAGATTAAAAACAGCAAAGGCTATTACTTATATACAAACCTTATATTAAACAGCGTAGAAACTGGAATTAAAAATCTTAAGCTGACAACCCTCTCTTATCTTAATCTTTCAAAAGGAAAGTATAATGTTGAAGTATATCCTGAGCTTGCGGGAATTAAAACAATAACATTTAAAGAATTAAATTATCAAGGAGAATTTGAGCTTGGTCTTGAAGAATTGTCAGGCGTAAAAGTAGGAAAACAAGTTCCAAAAAAAGCTTATGCAATAGATCCCTCCAAACTTGAATTCAGCACAGGAAGTCTAGAAGTCGAGGCAAAAGGAGATATCTTATTCAAATGCAAAGAATGGAATTTTACAGAGCAAAAGTGCTATGGTGAATGGGAACTAATAAGAACAATAACGCCAGGAGAGATATATGCATTAGAAATCAATAGTGCAGATCCAGCATATGCTGAAGTGGGGTTAGCATCTATAAATACAGAAAAATCATTATATTATCCAGGAGAAACAGCAAAACTAACAATTGTTGCTCTTGATAATGAAGGGTATCTTGTTTCAAATGCATATGTTGCATTGGAAATAAAAGATCCTTTGGGTAATTCAACATTCTTGACAACTTTAGAAGGAAATATTACTGAAATGGAAAGAGGAATCTATGAAGCATATTATAACATAAATGAGATAGAGGGAAACTATACTCTTTTTGTTTCTGTTATTGGAAATAATGTTAATAACACAATGTATTCTTATTTTTCTGTTCTTGATTATTATGAATTTGACATTTTAAGAAATACTCCAGTAACAACAGACCCATGGCAATCGCCTTTTATAACCCAAATAAATATTCTTGATTTGATAGATAACAAATCTTACTATAACTTTACAGAAATATTGCCTTCTTCTTTTACCATAACAAATGGAAGTTATTCTGAAATTATTCAGCAAGAAAATTATACTTTGCTCAAATGGTATAACTTGAGCAATAGATCTTATATTGAATATACTGCGCAGCCACCTCTAATTACACCTGAACTTTATACATTAAGGTCTTTTATTGAGTACAATGGAAGTGTATTTACTGAAGCGAGACCGTGGTATCTAGCAGTTGATCCTATTATCTATTCACAAGTATGTGCAGGGCAGGATAATGCAAATGGCCAAGATACCTATTCAGCTACAGGATGTGATGGATCCTATCCAGGCGCATGTGGAGCAGGAGGGGATTTATTATCATGTGATGATGATCAATCTGAAATACATACAGCTAGCAACAATGATAGATGGGCAGGCGTTAGAATCAATTCATATAATTCTTCTATGAATGACTGCCTAAGCATAACAAAGGTTGAGCTTTGTTATGAATGGTGGAGAACAGTTGGCTATGATGTTGCAAGAATTGCAGTTGATAGGGATGATTGGGCAAGCCCGACAACAATATCTTCTACAGTTCCAGGGACAACAGCAAATCCAGGAGTAACTTGTATTGAAATCACTTCTTCTGAAGCTTGGACCTGCTCAAACTTTGACGGTACAGGAACAGCAGCACAGGCAGTTGCGCAACTCCAAAGGGATGGTACATCTACTTCTCCTCCGACAGCACGAACAGTATATATAGACTTATTATACTTTAATCTTACTTATCAGGGAGACAATAGCCCAAATGTAACCTTAAATACACCTGCAGCATATTATTACAACAATACAAACAATCCTGCAAATATTACTTTTAATTGTTCTATCAAAGATGACATCAGATCACAAAATATCTCTCTTTATATTACAAATTCTGCTAATACAAGTTTTTCATATAATCAATCATGTGATATAACAACACAAAATGGAAGCTGCGTATGGTCCTTGCTTCTTTCAAATGGAGAATATAGATGGAATTGTTTAGGTTATGATAACAGATCACAATCTGACTGGGGCGATGCAAACAGGAGTATAGTTGTGGCAGCAGCAGGTGTAGATGATTTTCCGACAGTCTCTCTTACTTCTCCTGTTGATTATTTTAATTCAACAAGCACAACAGTACAGCTAACTTGCCTTGCTGAGGACACAACAGATTTGTATAACATAAGTTTATATACAAATATAACCGGAAGTTTTGATTTAACTGATTATATAACTCTTGATGGAGGGCCAAATACATCTTACTTATCAGTATTTACTCTCTCTAGTATTCCCAATGGAACAACTTTTATTTGGAATTGTTTGGTATATGATAATAGTACATTAGGACAATTTGCATGGGCTTCAGCTAATAGAACAGTAAGTATAAAAGAAAATCCAATTCCTTTAGTATATCTTTTCTCTCCAGAAGATGAAACAACACAAACAGAGACAACAATTAATTTCAATTGCTCTGCAACAGATGATGAAGATATAAGTAGTCTAGCATTATATAGCAATAGAACAGGAAGCTTTGGGCTTGAGCAGGTAGTTACATTTACAGGAAATTCTGATACAAATGTTAATTATATTTTTACGCAGAGTGGATTTTCAGATACTAAAGGATATGTGTGGAATTGTAAAGCAATAGATAATGAATCTAATGAAGTCTTTTATTATACTAATTATAGTTTTAATGTTGTTCTTGGGGCGCCAAATGTAACCTTAAATACACCTGCAGACGAATCATACGATTTAGATGGAAATGTTGCATTAGATTGTTCAGCAGTTGATGATCAGGATATTGTATCTATCAGCTTGTATCATGATTTATCAGGAACAATGGCATTAAATCAGACAGTTTATTTTCCAGGAACTTCAGATACAAGTGCAACAGTATTATTTAATTTGACAGGCCTTTCTTATGGAACTAGATTTAAATGGACATGCAGTGCAGAAGACAACAGCTCTTTAGTTTCTTATGCAGCAGA
Source organism: uncultured Methanosarcinales archaeon (assembly GCA_964392465.1). Taxonomy (GTDB): domain Archaea; phylum Nanobdellota; class Nanobdellia; order Woesearchaeales; family GW2011-AR15; genus JAAXVZ01. The sequence goes on from CAYMPC010000002.1 coordinate 44,487, forward strand.
AAACAGATCTCTTAAAATAGTGAACCTATATAATCTTTTTGCTGAAAAAGGAGAAGGAACATGGACTTCTCCTTCAAATGCAGCGGGAAAGCCTGATGAAGTTACTGCAAATGAGTTGCTTAATACAGAATATATTCTTAGAGTATACAATTTTTCAGGGGTTCCAACACAAGGGACTTTGCTTGAAACATATTTCAGCCTTTCATGGTATACTGCTTCCACAGGTGGAAATGATCTTTTAAGATTATCCTATTCTACTACAAATTCAACTTATTATAACTTAACAGGAATAATATATGACAAAGATACTGCCAAATATGCAAACAAGGTTTCTTCTTTAACAAACCAATCTTATCAAATAACAGGTACATTGACAACAGCAGATTTATCTTCTTTATATTTAAGAGTAGAAGGTGATCAAGTAACAAGTCCAGATTATAATACAGCCTATATTGATTCCATCTTTTTGTCTATCATGTTTGATTATTTGCCTTCACCTTATGCAATAACAAAAACACCTTCAGCAGTTTATCAAAATACTTATGTTGATTTTTATTCAAACTGGACAGATGACTTTTATTTAGGATGTTATATTTTTAGTATTAATCAGACAGGCGTATGGCAGAATTCTTCATGCATTCCATTCTTACCAGGAGCATGGGATGAAAGAGCAAATTATTCAATGCAGATTACAGCATTGCCAGGAACAAATGTGCAATGGAGATTCTATGCAAATGATTCAAGAAGCCAGTGGAACAGCACAACAATACAGTCTTTTGTTGTGGTGGATCCAAATGATATTATAAAACCAACAATATCAAATGAGCAAGTGCAGCCCTTAACAAATTCATCAGGAAGCATATTTAATATTAGCGCTATTATCACAGATAATTATCAAGTTGATAGGGCATATGTAGAGTTAACAAACCCAAACGGACAAACAACAAATTATTCAATGTCTAGTAATGGAGATTTATATTATTACTATTATCAAGGATGGATTGGCGGAAATTATTCTTTCAGGATAATTGCTTTTGATAGTGTTAATAATAGCAATTATTCAAGTACTTATCCTATATTTAATGTTACCCCGGTTATTACGACAAACTATATTTATTATGAAAGAGGAGATATTGTTCCAATAATAGGGAAAGGTTATTCTTCATTAAATAATGTAACTTTGAATATATTTAGAGCAAATGGAACATTAATGTCAGGATATCCTATAAATATTTCAAGCAATTTAACAGGTGGTTTTTTAACTTCTTGGCTAATTCCAAGTTCTTTAGCTGAAAAACTTGATAATTATACAATTGAAGGTAATGATACTTACAGAAACTATTTAAAAAATTCAACAGAGATTGTTGTTGTAGTAAAATCAGATGATAGCAATAAATATGATAATAACTATCCAACTGGAACAAGTGTATTAACACAATTAAATCAATCCGATGATATAACAACAACAATAGTCTCAAGAGGAACTGTAGCATATATAGATTTAATTTATCAGGATTTGATTTTATATGGATATACATTAGATGATTTAATATTATATGTTGAACATGAGGACTATGATACAACAAGCGATCCTCTTGTTGTTCAGTATTATGATGGAACAACATACCAAACAGCGACTTGTGGAAATATTCCCTTTAGTTCAACTAATCTCCTAGGAGCATGTAACCTTACTCCTGATTTGGCAGCCATACCTGATAAAAATGATATTAGGATAAGATTGACAGATAATAATGCAGGAGTTTCTGGGAGTGATTTTTCTAAAATAGATATAGCTTACTTAGATATTGAATTCAGTATTTCAAATACACTTTCTGTTGATATACTTGAACCTACAAATGAATTAACCTTAGTTGATTATACAGATTCAGTTTACAATAAAGCGTATGGAGGGAGTACAGCAGATATAGTAACTAACACTCAGATGATGGGAACAGAATCATCTGATTATACTAAGTTGGAATCAAGTGATAATACAAGATGGCAGTCAACTGCAACAACAAGCGGCCATCATGTTTACCAAAGCTTTTACATGTATACAAACATCCCTGAATCAGACATTACAAGCATAGATGTGACATGGGAAGGATATATGACAAAAAACGGAGTAAATGCAGAAGACATAAGGATTTTTGCTTGGGATTATACAGCAGGCGAATATGTTGATTTAAATGGAGAGGTAGCAATAACAGGATCTACAGTTGATCAGACACTTGCTTTTACTTTGCCTGGAATAGTGGATGATTATATAAACAGCACAGGATATTTAAATATTTTAGTACAGAGCGCAACAGACCTTCAGGGAGCGCCTCAAGTTAGACTTGACTCATTTACAGACTATATTAAACTAGATATATATTCAATTAAAACTATTTCTGGCTATCAGGATATAAACATTAGCGCAGTAGATGGCGATGGTGTTCAAAGCTGTACTATTAATTTCATAAATTCAAGCAACTTTAAGTATAATGATATTTATACAAATAAACTTTCTGATTTCTTTTTTTACAATTTAACAGATACTTCTGATTATTCAGATGGCATATACAACCTTACTGCAAATTGTACAGATGGCACAGAAATAAAATATGACTCTGTTTTAGTTAGAATCTACAATGTTGCTCCCTTAGTTGAATTGATGTATCCTTATGAGGGATTGAATTTTACAATAAACAATATTAATTTTACATGGAATGCAAGCCAGGAAACAGGAAATCCAACATGTAACCTTTACATAGATAATAAATTAAATGTTTCAGGGATAGTATCAACAAATAAACAAAACACAACCCAAATAGTATATAACCTACCAGATGGCAATCATAACTGGTCAGTTTCTTGTACAAATCTTGCAGGAGTCGTAGGATATTCTGAAATGAGGAATTTTACAGTAGATACTTTAGCGCCAGTTATAACTTTAAATTATCCTATAGAGAGCCAGAATATAAGCACACCTAATATAACTTTTAACTATACTCCTATTGATACAAACATTTTGAACTGTTCTATTTATATTAACGGAATCTACAATAATTCAAACACTTCTGTAATACCAAACAGACAAACCTCATTTTACGTTACTAATCTGTTAGCAGGCAAATACAACTGGACAGTATATTGTACAGATAGATATAGTCAGACAGGGCAAAGTACTGTAAATAATTTTACAATTGATTTAGATAATCCAAGAATTATATTGACACTTCCAATACCAGGCCAATTATTTTTAGGAGGCTTAGTGCAATTTAATTATACTGCCTATGATGATATAGACCTTTATTTATCATGTAATATTATGGTAAACAATTTTAATGAGTTTACAGGATTATCATCTCCAAATGCTACACCTGTTGTTCAAAGTAAAGAAATAAATTCAGGATTAAAATATTGGAATGTTACATGTACAGATGATTCAGGAAGACAGAACACAAGTGAAACATGGAACTTTACTGTTAGCGGACCTCCTACAGTTACGCCTATCTATCCAGCTAATATGACTTCTTTGAATGAAGAAAACATAACTTTTATCTATTTTGCAGATGACACAGATGGAATAAAAAATTGTTCTTTATACTTAAATAATCAATGGAATCAGACAAATGTTACTATCTACACAGGAGAATACAATAATTTTACCATAAATACTATGGCTGAGACTTATTATAACTGGTCTATGCAATGTTATGATAATTTGTCTGTAAGTACAACCTCTGGATTATATAAATTCACTTTAGATAGAACCCCCCCAATAGTCTATATGTATGCTCCTTATGAAGGAAGCTTTTATGAAGATGGAGATTTAACTTTTAATTTTAGTGTAATAGATAACTTAGACTCTTCTTTGACATGTACAATATTTATAGATGATATAGCAAGAACAGCATCAAACACAGACTTTGCAGCACAAAATGGAACGATACAAACAAGAATAGAAATAGATATTCCTGGAGGAGATCATTATTGGTATGCAGCCTGTACAGATGATTCAGGCCTTAGCTATTATGCAGATGCTGTTAATTTTCAAATAGGAGGATTACCAACAGTAACACCTATCTCACCAGGAGACAACACATATCACATTGGAAATGTTAGTTTTGTTTATTTTGCTTATGATAGTGATAATATACAAGAATGTTCTCTTTACATAAATGGTGAATATAATAGGACAAATACAACAATCTTCAACAATGACTATAACAATTTCAGTTTATATAATCTAGAAGAACAATATTTAAACTGGTCTGTAAATTGCACAGACACCTTAGGATTATCAACAATGTCTTTAGTATATTGGCTTACTATAGATAATACGCCTCCTATAGTAACTCTTGTCTCTCCAAATGGAACAAGTTCAACAAGCACAACACAGATTTTCAATTTTTCAATAATTGAAAACACAATGAGCAGCTTGACATGTGATATTTTTGTTAATGGTACAAATGTAGATCCAGGATTTACTGCAACAAATGGATCAAACACAAGAACAGTTCCAGGATTAAACTATGGCACAAGTTTCTGGAATGTTACATGTACAGATGGAGCATTGCTTTTAGGAGTAAGTCAAACATATAATTTTACAATTACAGAAACACCAATTATAACTCTTTTAAATCCACCAGATGATTCGGTTGATATAGACGGAAATGTTATTTTCAGATTTCAAGTAGATAATAATAATATCTTAAATTGTAGTCTTTATCTCAATGGTCAACTAAATAATTCTATTTATCCTCCTGATATTATTCCTTATGGTGAATCTATTATACAAGTAAATGGTTTGCAAGAGCAACTTCTTAACTGGACAGTTGGATGCATAAACGATGATTATATAGAAGCAAATGCGACAAACGGTCCCTGGAGATTGCATGTCGACTGGAATTCACCTAATGTCAGTTTAAATAATCCTGTTAATTCTGCAAATATTAGTCTTAGCACAATAACATTTAATTTTACTGCTTTTGATAATGTAGATGATGTTTTATTATGTAATTTAACAATAAATGGAACTATAAACCAGACAAACATATCCTCTCAGAATGGGCAACCAACAACAACAACAGTAACAGGATTTGGTCCTGGAATATATTTCTGGAATGTAACGTGTACAGATGGTTATTTTGCAAATACGTCAGAAACATATTACTTTAATGTTAGTGCTATTCCTACAATTGAACTTGTTTCTCCTGAACCAGATTACAAAGATAGAGACGGGGATATAATTTTTACCTATATCCCAAGTACAATTGACGAACTTGGCTTCCTTCAATGTAGATTGTATATAGATGATCTCTTATATAATTTAAACTCCTCTCTAACAGCAGAAGATAATGGGATAGAGCTTTCTTTTACAAACACATCTATTCCAGAAGGAGATCATACATGGAAAATAAATTGTACTGATTTTGGAGGATATACAGGAAATTCAGAATATAGGAATTTCACAGTAGATTTGGTAGATCCAACAGTATATCTCACTTATCCAAATAATATAATCTTAAACAGTTCATTTAATTTTAACTTTACTGCAATAGATAATGTTGCATTGAATTTAGTATGTCTTCTGACAAACAATAATACAGAATATACAGGTATAACTGCAATAAATAACACACCGTATCTTTATCCGATCTCAGGATTGACAGACGGTTTATTTTATTGGAATGTAACATGTAATGATACTGCAGGGAGAACAAACACAAGTTTAACATATAATTACACAGTAGCTGAAAAACCAACAGTTTCTTTAATATCTCCTATAAATCATAATAGAACAACACAAACAGACTTTAATTTTACATATATCCCAAATGATAATTCAGGAGTTTTACAAAATTGTAGTTTAATAATTAATGGAAATCAAAACACAACAAATTATACTATTTATCCAAATAATCAAAACAATTTTAGTGCTAGTAATTTCATTGATGGAGAATACAATTGGACAATAGAGTGTTATGATCCCTCAGGAAATAAAGGCAATTATACTCCCGCATATCAGTTAATAGTTGACTTAATGGGTCCAAATATTTCAATGATTTTCCCAACAGAAGGCGGAACTTATAATTTTGAGGATATAAATTTTACTTGGGTTGCCACAGATACATGGGCAACAAATCTAATGTGCAATATAACCTTAGATGGAAAACTAAATACAACAAACATAACTACACTATCCGGACAAATTACTAATTATACAATTTATAATTTGCCCCAGGGAGAGCATAACTGGACCTTGGACTGTTGGGATGATTTAAATAATCCTTCAACAAGCGATACAATAAATTTCACAGTAAATGCACCAGACTTGACTTTAAATGCTTCACATATAATATTTAATAACACTAACCCAGATGAAAACGAAACAATTACCATTAATGCAACTATTTATAATATTGGAGGAGCAACAGCTTATAATGTTCCTGTAGAATTTTGGGATGGGATTCCAGAGGAAGGAGGATCAAGGATTAATGGGATACAGACAATTTCTAGTTTAATTGCTTCAGCATCCACAACAGTCAATGTTAGCTGGAATATTAGTTTAGGCATGCATAATATTTATGTTATAATTAATTATACAGGAGTTGAATTAAACAAATCAAATAATAATGCAACAGTGAATGTTTCTGTTTTACATGCTTTAATAAATTCTCCTTTAAATGAAACCTGGACAAATGAGACACAAATAGAATTTAATTTTACAATGTGGGATTATACAGATAATCTGATAAATTATAGCATTATAGTAGATGGCATACCAAACGGACAAACAGGGAATAGTACAAGCAGCATTTCAAAGCTTCTTAATGTAACATTGATAGAAGGCATGCATTATGTTTCAGTAAGGGCGACAGATTATTTATCTAGGATAAAAGATAGTCCTGCTATCTTACTTTATATTGATCAAACACCACCAAAAGGAAGATTTGAAACTCCAGATGAATGGTGGTTCAATGATGCTAGCCCAGAAATATTTTTTAATATTACAGACAATTTAGCACAAATCTTAAACTATAGTTTATACGTAAATGAATCTTTAGAAAATAGCAGCACAATAATAAATGGAACTTCAAAAAGCATAAACCTTACAGACAAAATTAACAGCACTTATATTTTGACACTAAACTCAACAGATCTTGCACTTAACAAAAATTCAACTTCAATTAGAATATATATTGATACAGTAGAACCAACTATTGAATTATTATACCCTGTTGATTTTGATTTCTTTACAACAAACACAACACAACTTAATTTTAGTGTAAATGATAATTTAGATCCTTATATTGGATGTAATATTACTTTAGATAATCAGGTAAATCTTTCTTACATAAATGCATCAAGACAACAAACAATAAATACAACAATTTATAATTTAAATGAAGGAACACATTATTGGAATGTAACTTGTTGGGATGGCGGCCTAAGTAGCAATATCAATAATATTAACACGAGTGAGACAAGAAGCTTTAATGTATATATCCCTCCTATTATTACTCTTATTAGTCCTGAAAATAATAATTGGACAAATATTGAAAATGTCACTTTCTTTTATACAGTAAGCGATACAACAGGAATAGAAAATTGCTCATTGATTTTGAATAATGAAATAATAACAACAAACACAACAATTTTCAATAATGCATTAAATAATTTTACTGTTTTTGATATGTATGGGATATATAATTGGTCTATCCAATGTTATGATAATACCTCAATGAGAATGTATGCTAGAACAGAGAACAGGACATTATATGTAGATACAATAGCTCCAGAACCATACATAGAGACATTAGATAACACATGGTTCAATGTTCCAAATCCAACAATATATTATAACATAACAGATAATTTAGACTTGCAAATAAATTATACCTTTTATGCTAATGGAACAGCCAATGTTAATGGCACAGTACAAAATTCAACATCATCAAGCAGACAGCTTTTTGGATTGGGAAACGGAACTTATATACTTGTCTTAGAAGCACTTGACGATGCATATAATAGAAGAAATTCAACATCAATTAGCATTAATATTGACACAGTTGCACCAACTATAACTTTAATAAGTCCAGAACAAGCAAACAGCACAATTGATACAAATATCTTTTTCAATTTTACAGCCAATGATAATTTGGCAAGTAGTCTTATTTGTAATTTAACTATAGATAATATTAATAGAGAAACTTTTAATGTTACTCCAAATAACTATAATACCACTACATTGAGTATGACAGCAGGAACACATTATTGGAATGTAACTTGTGTAGATTTTGCAGGTAATGTTAATACAAGCGAGACAAGATATTTCATTATTCCTCTGCCAGATTTGAAGATTACTGCTTTAGATATTAATTTCAATAATAGCATTCCAGAGGAAAGGACAAATATTACAATTAATGCAACAATATATAATATAGGCGAGACAAATGCATATAATGTAACAATACAGTTTTTTGATGGGCATTACAGTAATGGAACACAGATAAACGGAAATCTTACTTATAATATAAGTTCAGGTTCAAACATTACTGTGAACTTATCTTGGTATGTGAACTCAACAGGCAATCATTATATTTATGTAGTAGTTGATCCTCCAATAGAAACAAATGGTTCTATATTGGAATCAAATGAATCCAATAATTATGCTTATAAATTTATAATGATTGGAAGCTATAATGTTGTTTATGGTAATCTGTCTGGATTCTTGAATCTAAAGGATATCACTAATAGAACATTGTATCAATGGGACATTTCAGAATATAATGGTTCAAGGATATATGCAATTGATTATGACAGTAATGTAGAGTGGCAGGAGCTTCAAGCAATTTCAATGGATATAAATGATGCTTATATCTCAAATGATTTCAGTGAAATAGATATAGCATTAAAAATGGAAAATAACACAGATTCCATAAATTCAACATGGACATTAAACAATAACCCAGTAGTTACAAAGGATTATATTATTTTTAAAGAAAAAATACAAAATGTGCCTTTAACCAATTCGACAAATACTTCTAATTTTATGACAGGGATATTATGGGATAAATCAGATGGAAATAATCAGTATAATGGTAGTCAAGACTTAGTATTTTTTACAACAGTAAATGTAAACCAGACAGGTATCTATGGAAATTATGATTATGAACTTAAGATCCCTTCAAATCTACGATTTTACAAAGGATCAAATACAATTACAGTTGCTCTATATACAGAGTTGAATTAAAATGAAAAAAGAGGAAAAAAAAAGAGTTATGGAAAATAGACAAATAAAAAAGAAAGTAGTATTGTCTTTTTTATTGTATATTCTGCTCTTATTGTTTATAGATAAGTGTTATGCCCAAGAATGCAATAATAATAACACACCAGTTATAAAATATTTTTCAAAATTTGAACTAAATGAAGGTGAGCCTTTTGAATATAAGTTTGATATACTAAATCAGTTGACAAATGAATTGGGAGAAATAAGCTTTTCATTAATACCTATAAATGCAACACCAGCGGCTATAAAAAATATAAGTATAGACAAAATATCAGGACTATTAAAATTCAAACCAGCAAATGAAGAAAAAGGAATCCAGACTTTTTTTGTTATTGCTACAACTTCTCAAGGATGTTATGATATTAAAAAAATAGAATTAATAATTTATGATAAGCCCAAAATATTAAATATCTCTCCTTCAAAAAGTTATATTGAAGTTGATGAGACAGACTATTTGAGATTTAGTATAAATGCTACTACTTCCTTACCTAATAACAACTTATTAATTGAATGGTATCATAACAATAAGAAAGTAAAAACATCATCTAACTTTTTTACTTTATTCACAAATTTTTCAGATAGCGGAAAGCATTATATTGAAGTTGTCGTATCTGATTTAAGAGGTCTTAATTCGTCTTTTGAATGGGAGATAAATATAAAAAACATAAACAGGCCACCTTATCTAAAATATAACTTCCCAGATTTTGTTCTCACAAACGAAACAAAAGGAGAGCTATTTAATATTAACAATTATATATATGACCCTGATTTAGATAAATTAAAGTTTGAAGCTTTTTTTGTTGAAGAATTTAATCCAGAAATAATAAAAAACCAATCTAAAGTATTTGATATCTTCATAGATAAATTTGGTTCTTTTTACATCTCTCCCCAAATTAATATTTATCTTAAAGAGTATGTTAGGATAAATGCATCAGATTCTGAGAATTATAGTATTTTAAGCAATCCGTTTATGTTGAAGCTTGCTAGCAGCGAAAATATAACTGTTTTGTTTATAAATTATTCAAAAAAAGAGGAATGTAAAGTTGAAATTCAATGTAGAGAATGGTCTTTATGTTTGCCTACAAATATAAGAACAAGGGAATGTTTTGATATAAATGATTGTAATGGAGAAAACAAATCACTTTTGGAATCAGAAAAATGTGAATATAATGCTACGTGTTTTGATAAGATAAAAAACCAAAACGAAGAAGGAGTTGATTGTGGAGGGGTATGTGATCCTTGTCCTACATGTGAGGATGAGATTTTAAATCAGGGTGAAGAAGGAGTTGATTGTGGAGGTCCATGTTCTCCTTGTCCAAGTTGTAATGATGGCATTTTAAACCAAGATGAGACAGATATTGATTGTGGAGGAAAATGTTCTTTGTGTGATTCTGGGAAAAGTTGTCTTCTTCATAAAGATTGTATAAGCTTTAATTGCATTAACAGTATTTGTGCTCTTGCAACCTGCGATGATTCTAAAAAAAATCAGGGAGAAGAAAAAGTTGATTGCGGAGGTCCATGTTCTCTTTGTCCAACATGTAATGACAAAATTCAAAATCAAGGAGAAGAAGGAGTTGATTGCGGAGGTCCATGTAAACCCTGCCCAAGCTGTTTTGATAAAATAAAAAACCAGGGAGAAACGTTTGTTGATTGCGGAGGTCCATGTAAACAGTGTGGAATCATAAAATTTTTTGGAGATAATAAATTGTATTTGTTTTTGTCAGGATTATTTATTATTTTTATTGTCGCAATTGTCTTTGTAAAGTTAGTGTATTTTAGGAATGAGCTAATTTCAATCTCAAATTTATCAAAATTCTTCAAGTTTTTGCCTGCAACACTCCCTGATAATTATCAAGAGATAATTATAAAGACTATTAATCAATTAAATGAAACAAAACAAAAGGCATATAACTCAGAAGACAAACAAAAGATAGTTACAGATCTAAATAATATAATCAATTCTTTTTTTAGTCAGTTATTTGAGATTGAAGGCACATTTTCAAAAGGCAGTTTAAAAGCAACAATTAGGCAGAAAATAAAAAACCCTTTTTTATTGGAGCTTTTTATGAAAGTTTATACTTTCTCACTAAATGTTAATCCAGAAACACCACTTTTCAAAATTGATTTTATCCAAAAAGTAGATGAGCTGATAAAAATAATAAATCTAATAAGAGAAACTATATGAGCAATAACTTTATTCACAAAAATAGGAAAATATATACAAAAGTTCTTCTAATTAATTTTATTTTGCTTTTATCTTTTATTATTGTAAAAGGAGAGTTTCTCTACTTGGAAAAAACAGAATTTACAATTGGAGAAACAGTTTCTATAATTACACAAGGGCCGCTTGAGACAGCATCTCTTGAGATATTGTCTCCTTCTAATATCTATAGATATCTAGGTGTGCCTCAGACAGAATTGAAGTTTGTTCCAAAGGAAATTGGCAATTATGAAATAAGACTTAGTGATCAAAATGGAATTGTTCTTCAGTCACTTTTTTTTACTGTTTCCGATATAACTTCTGCAACTGACTTAAATTTTACCTTAACTGAAAAAGAACAGCCAACTATTTTAATAAAAAACAGCTTTAATCAAGAATTGATTACAGATTATTTGATATATAATCAATCAGAGGAGATTATTTTTTCATCAGAAACATTGGGAGCATTTGAAACAACAGAAACACTTTCTTCTTTGATATTTTCTCAGCAAAAATATGATCTTGAATTGATTATGAATAGAACAAGTGTTAAAAATATGATTTTTTACAATATTACTTTTGATCAAACCTTTGAATTAGGGTTTGAAGAAATGCCTAATGAATCTGTTTCTAATTATTTTTTGAGCAATGAAAGAATAAGGCGCATTGATAAAGTATATGCAATTGATCCTACTAAGATAAAATTTGATTCTGCTGTAATTACTTTTATTGCAAGTGGTAATGAGCTCTATAAATGCAAAGACTATAATTTTACCAATAGGACTTGCTACGGAGAGCATGTAAAAATAATGGACATGATTCCCGGTATGGAATATAATTTTACCTTAACTCCAGAAGACCCTCAATATACAGAGACAACAAGCAATACAGCAGGATGTAGTTGTACAAATACATGCACAACAGGAACAGGAGGAGCCTCAAGTTGCACAGCATCATGCAATGATTATTGTGACATCAATTTTACAATACCTTCAGGAGCTATTTCAGGATGGCTTGAGAAAGTTAGTTATAGTGTTACAGTTACTTTGTCAGGAACAGGAACTTCTGTTAGTGCCCTTCACGAAGGTAGGCTTGATAAAGATGAAATAATTAATAGTGGAAATGATGTACAAATAGGAACATCGACAATTTCTACTAAAGCAACCAATAATATTGTTTTTGAAAATATTAATATGCCAGACCCTTATGTCTCAACTTCTTTTGATGAGACAAACTGCACTTGGTCAAATGGATATTGTACCTGGAAGCCATTTTTATCTTCTTCTTATACATGTACAGGAAACAGAAGAACTTGCATAACTACAATTTCTTTAACTTTGATTAATTACACTTGGAACTATACAGTAGATACTATTAATCCAACAATATCCTTTGGCAATCCTGCCAATAATAGCTTTATCAATACAAATTCAAATCTTTTTTTCTACACTCCAAACGATAATCTCGATTTAAAAAATTGTTCTATTTATCTAAATGGAGTTTTAAACCAAACAAACACTACCTTGACAAAAGGGGCTGAGACAACATTGTATGTAACAAATATGAACGATGGATATTATTCATGGTATATCTTATGTTATGACACCAATCTTAATTCAAACACAAGCGGAACAAGATATCTTACAATAGATACAATTGCGCCTTCTGTCTCTTATATATGGCCAACTCCATATAATCAATCTTATTTGCAGGTTAATTATTTAGTTGTTAATGTAAGTCATATAGAATCAAATCCTGATAAACTAATCTTTAACTGGAATAAAAGCATTACAACTCAACCTTACACAGGTAGCTTTACTAATATAAGTAAAATAGGTTTATCTGAGGGTTTATACTATTATAATTTAAGTATTAATGATAGCGCCTCTAATACAAATGCAACAGGCACTTATTGGGTTGTTATAGATACAATAAATCCGCAAGTCTCTTTAAATGAGCCATTAAATAATAATTGGATAAATTATAACACAAGTATTAGATTTAATTTTACGCCGACAGACACTAATATCCAAAATTGCACATTATATGGGAATTTTACAGGGACAGGATTATTTGAAAAAAATGAAACAAATCTCAATCCAGTCTCTGGAATTAAAAACAATTTCAACACTATAAATATCAAGGACGGAATTTATGTATGGAATGTGTTGTGCTATGATAAATCCGGAAGGAGCGCATGGGCAATTTCAAATTATACATTAAAAGTTGATGCAAGCATTCCACTAGTAACTTTATTAGAGCCATATAACAATACTTTATGGAATGAATCAAGTACTGTGATGTTCAACTATACTGTAACAGATAGTTCAAATATAATTAATAATTGTACCTTGGAAGTTAAATCTAATATTACAACTTTGTATTTTGAAGATACAAGTATAGAAACAGTAATAAAACAAAATTTTACAGTTGAATTGTCTAACAACAAATTCAATTGGACAATATTATGCACAGATGTAGCTGGAAACACAAACAGTATCTATCCAGGGTATTATAATCTTACTGTTGCAGTTGGAGAAGACACAGTTGGACCAAATATAGTTTTAGAGAGCCCACAAAATTCTAATTGGACAAATATAAATAACATTACACTTATTTATACACCTACAGACAATTCTCTTATAAATAATTGCTCTCTCTATGTAAATGATGTCTATAACCAAACAGACATAGAAGTAGAAAATGAAGTTTCTAATTTCTTTGTATTGAATAAGACAAAAGAAGGTATATATTCTTGGTATATCAATTGCACTGATAATTCAACAAATAAGAACAACAGAAAATCACAAGACACATGGACTTTTATAGTTGATCAAAGCAATCCATCACTATATCTTGTATCCCCTATTAATTTTTTTAATACAACAAATTTGAATATTAATTTTACCTGGCTTTTAATTGACTTATTTTCTCAAAATATGTACTGCGATTTAATTGTTAACAATTCATTAGAGGCATCTTTAAAATTAACACAAAATAACACTTATACAAATCAGACAGCTTACTTGACAAACGATGGAGTATATTATTGGAATGTTACATGCAGAGATGAAGCATACAATTATAATGTTTCACAGACAAGAGCTTTTACAATAGATAGTACAATCCCTTATATTGATCTTATTCTACCTGAAAACGGAAATACAAGTACAACAGGAGATATTACTTTTTATCATATCCCTAGTGATAATACAAGCGGCTTAAATAATTGTATTTTATATCTTAATGGACTTGAAGAAAATTCTTCTTTTGTATTACTTAATAATCAGCAAAACAATTTTACAAAAATAAATTTGGTTTCAGGAAATTATAATTGGCAGGTTAACTGCACAGATAAACTTGGTAATAAGGGTTATTCAGAAACAAGGACTTTTTCTGTTGATAATATAGCACCAAAAACAAACAGTTATCAAGCAATACCTACAACAGCAGATCTCTCCCAAAGCGTAAATATCTTTGTAAATGTTACAGATAATTCTGGATTAAACATAGTTATAGCACAGATAATGAAACCTAGTGGTGCAACTACTAATTACACAATGACATTATATTCAACAGATATATATAATTTAACTTATATAGATACAACAGAAAGAGGTACTTATACAGTTAATATTTTCTCTAACGATACTTATGGAAATTTGAATATCTCAAAAAATTATTATTTTTATGTAAGCGCAGGAATCTTTGTCAACAAAATATACTTTGATAGGGGAGAAACAGTATATATAACAGGAGGGGGTTTTGATCCAGGAGATAATATAACACTAAATATAACAGATAAATATGGGATAACTGCACTTAATTCTCCAATAAAAGATATTATTGTGAACTCAACAGGCGGATTTGCTACAACATGGAATATAAGTACAGCAAATGGCCAAGCAACAGGAAACTATACAATTTTAGGTTATGATGTTAATTCTCCAGGACAAGCAGGAACAAATTATGCTTATCTAGTTAGAAGGTTGACAGCAGCAAATCTTGATGATAAAAATACAGCAGGATTAGTTGTTAATTCTTTAGTAAATGAATCAGATACACAATATTCAACAATAGTTCCTGGAGCAGGAATTGATCTTTTAAATTTCACTTGGGTTAATATTGTTCCAGATAATCAAGTTATTTCTGATGTAAGATTTTACATGCAGCATTATGAGACAGCACAATATAATGTATATCTTGAGTGGTATAATTCTTCAAATGGAGTATGGACAAGGGTCTGTACTATTCTGACGACGGCAACCGAAAAAATTGATACATGCGATTTAAATGATGAAGTTAAGACTTCTTCTGAAGCAAACTATCTTCAATTAAGATTAACTGATAATAATGGTCTTGGAGCATCAACAGGAAACTGGGTTAATTTGAATTTTGCTTATTTAGAAGTAACCTTTACAACCCTTACTCTTGATAAAGAGAGTTATGTTCAGGGAGAAAAAGTTAATATTTCAGGAAGCAGGTGGCCGGTAAACACAGAACTTACATTAAATATTAGTAAAACAGATAGCACAACAGATCAACAAACAACAACAACAGATGCAAACGGAAATTTTAATTCAATCTATAATATCAGTTATGGTGCTCCTCTTGGCAGATTCAACATAACTGTTTTTGTAACAACAAACCCAGATGATACAGAGGAGACCTATTTCTATGTAGTAAAAAGAAATTCTTCAATTGCAACAGATAAGTTATATTACGGCAGAGCTGAAACAGTAAATATTACAGGAAGGGGATTTTCTCCTGATGCCAACATTACTATTTTGATTTATGACGCGCAAAATTTTTTGAGATTGAATACAAGCGTTATTTCTGATAATATACCTAATGGAACCATGGAATACTTATGGTCAATTCCTTATGCTTATAGCGGCTATTATGGAAAACACACTATAATAGTAAACGATAAATTATACCCTAACTTAAACGGAACTGCAAATATTACGGTTGGTATACTAACAACAAATTCTACAAAATTAGAAAACTCGATTTTATCTGATGAAACCTCAAAAGTAAATCAATCAGACAATATAACTGCCAGTCTTGCTGTATATAATGGTGTTGAAGATTATATGAGTTTTAATTTTTTGGACGCAAGCACTTCAAATTATGTACTCTCGAATTTCACATTCTATATTCAACATAATGAAGTACAAAACTATGATCTTGTTTTAGAATGGTGGAATGATACATCTTGGGTGGATGTATGTAGGATAACCTACTCTATAGATAAAAAGATTGATTCTTGCGATTTATTGCCTCTTATTGAAAGAACCCCAAGAACAGCAAATCTCACTTTAAAGATTACAGACAACCAGAGTAATTTAGGTGTTTCAGGGAATATATGGACATATATAGATTATGTTTATTTAGTGTCCTGGGCAGATCCAGATTTTATAAACCCTAAAGTAAATATATACTCTCCTTCAATTGATTCGATATATAATTATAGCCAAAGTGTTCCAATAGTAGTAAATATTTCTGAAAATGTAGAAATAGATACAGTTTATGCCTTATTAGAGTGGTCTTCTGGCTCTGAAATTATTCTTTTGACTCCTTTAAATATCAATTACTTCGGAGAGGGAATATATGAAGGATTTTTTACTAATACAAAACAGCTGGACTATTTTAATGTGACAATATTTGCTAATGATACAACAGGGAATTATAATGACACAGAAAAAACAAATTTCTCAATACAATCCCCAGATTTGACATCAAATTCAAGTTACATTTTCTTCTCCAATGAGAACCCTGTTGAAAATGAAAACATTACATTAAATATTACACTCTTTAATAGAGGTAATTATGTAGCAGGGCAATTTACAGTTAGGTTTTTTGAGGGAGATTATACTTTTGAAAAACAAATAGGAGAAGATATAATAATTTCAAGCCTGAATTCTGGTGAAAATATAACTATAGAAACAACATGGCTTTCAAAAGTTGGCACACATATTATACAAATAGTTATTGATCCACCTTTGGAAACAAATGGTAGTGTTTGGGAGATAAATGAATCAAATAATGTAGTAGAAGGATACATAAATATACCTAGCTGGAATATTTTTTACGGTAACACTTCTGGTTATGTCAAGTTAGAAAAAGATACAAGTGAAAAGAAATTTTCATGGAATATAACAACAGGAGGCAATATGTATGTTGTAGAGACAGGTACTGAGGTAGATTGGAGTAATCTTCAGGCATTGGGGAGAGATATTTTTAATCAGGTTTCTTATAATGATTTCTTTGAGGCCGATGTTGCGCTTCAAATGGAAAATAATACAGATTCTTTAAACAGGACATATGTGATTAATAACTTGCCTTTATATATTAATGATATCATAATATATACTAATCAAATAAATAATGTCCCTTTCATCAATTCCACAAATACATCCAACTTTATGACCGGAATCTTATGGGATAAATCAGAGGGTAACACAGAATATAATGGGACACAAGACTTGATATTTATTACGCAAGTTAATAAGGAGCAGCAAGGTAAATATGGAATACAAGATTATGAAATCAGAGTGCCTTATACCTTAGACACTTATAAAATGGGCAGCGGCACAGTGACTTTTTACACAGAGATTATTTAATTTTTAATTATGTTCTCTTTATCTTTCTTTATTTTTCTTTATTATTCTTTATTATTCTTTCTTCCCTGATTTTTAATATTAGTAAAATTATTAACAATAATAAAAATAAAATACTCACCCACTCAAAAAAGTCTTTTACACCTATAATTTCCTTTATTTTTCTATATTCTTTTACAAATATTATTTTTTCTTTTTTTTGATACTCTATAAATGTTTTATTTTCAGTGATATTTATATATTCTATCTTATTATAACAATTAATCACACTTGGCTCAACTATTGTGGCAATTGCCCAGTAAGTTCTGTCTCTGTTCGGCTTTTGGGTCATATTAGTAATTAAGATTGTTTCTCCAGGTCCAAGCAAAAATTCATAGTTGGTACTGTAAAAATCAGCATCTAAAACACTTATTTTTTTACTTTCAAGAGCTTCTTTTAATTCTTTTCCTCCATATATCTCATAGGGAAACTTAAGATTATCAATATATGAAAAATTTATTTTATATGTGCCCCATTGCTCCTCAATATTAGTTAATTGGAGATTAGGAACAACATTATTTCCCAAGGAAGCAACATTTCCTCCTAATGTGCTGAATTTGTATCCTCTTGTATCACAAATCTTTTTTTCTACAGGTGTTTTTGTTGTTACTTCCCTTATCAGACTAAAAGGAATCTCTACAAACTCACTTTTCTTAATATTGCAAGGAATTTCAATAATATCTATCAAAGGATATGTTAAAAGCAGCAAAATGAATACGATGAACAAACCCCTTAACTTATTTCTCTTTTTTTTTAATTTCGTTTTGCATTTTTCACAAGAAACCTTTTCTATTTCATTCTCAAAATTACAGTTAGGGCAAATTATCTTTTTTTCAACCACTAAAAAAAAGTAGCAGTCTTACTATAAAAAATTTCTTTTTTCTTGTTCTTTACTTTTAATTTTATAATATTTTTTAGTATAATTAATTCATTAGAAAAATATATATACTTAGAAGATTATTTTTCTTCATTAAGTAAGTGGGGAGAATGGCATTATTGAAAAATCTATATCTGGACTTGAGTTTTCTAAATCCTTTTAAAAAAAAGAAGATTGAAGAAGAAATTAAAACTAATAAGGAAGACATAATTAATGAAGAAATAATTATGAGATCTCCTCCTCCTGCAGAAACATTACTATCAAATAATCCTTCTTTTAACAGAAAAACAAAGGAACTTCCTCCGGTTTCCAGAAGATTGCTGGATAATGCAAAAATAAGTCATAAAACAGAAAATTATGAAAGGCAAGAATTACCAAAAATAGAAAAGCTGATAATGCCTCCCCCTATAATTAACAATAACAATCCCCCTTTAGCAAATCTCCCTAAAAGTTTTTCTAATGAAAAAAGAGAAGCGCTCATTAAGACGCATGATACTATTAAAGAAAAAGAAGATTTTGAAGAATCAAACTTAGAAGAAAAAGAAAACACTTTTTTCAACACATTGTATTCTCATTTATCAAAAGAAGAGCAATATATGCATAAATCACTCTCGAACAAGGTATTTAATAAAAATCTATTAGATGAAATGCAGACATTTTGGCAGCTAAAAAAAGATGAATTGAATAAAATAAAATTTAATCAGAATATAAAAGCAGATTTAATGAAAAAGATGAATGATCTTCAGCAGCAGGAGATAGAATGGCAAAAATTGCAGCTGCAGCATGATAGGATTAAAGATGAGTTGGCTTCTAAGGAAATAATAATTGAAAATAATATTAAACAGATGAGAAGATCTTTTAAAAAACTACATCTCTCGTCTGATATAAGACCAGAACATTATTTTGTTTTGTCAAATGGAGAAAAATTGAGAAACTTAACTGAGCTGATAGAATCATTAAAAACAATGTCTCCAGAAATATATTTTTATCACGTGAATGAGCAAAAAAACGATTTTGCAAATTGGATTCATGATGTTATGGGATTATCAGATTTGGCTCAAAACGTCAAATTATCAAAAAATAAGGAACAAATGAGCTATTTAATAGAAAATTGGTGTAATTCTGTTTTATAATCTATTTTTAAATTTAATTTTTTATTAAAGATATTTAATAAACTATTTTTTGATTTTTTTTATATTTTTATTAGTTATTTTACTTTTATATCTCTAAATATATAATTAATATTCTTATTTTTGTTAATAATGCTTTTTTTGTGTTGCTATCTTTTAAGTTTGAAAAGGAAACATTTAAATATATGTTAGTATACACATTAGTATACCAATACACAAAATTAATAATTTTGTATTTTAATATACAAAATCATATTACAAAATACTAAAACAAATATTAAGATAGTTAAAGCTATTTTAAACAAGCAAGTTGTATTGTCAAGTTTGTCAAGTAAGCAGGTGAAAAATGAATGAGTCAGCAGAGTGGGTTAAATTAGTCTATAATGAGACCCCAGAAAAAGCGAATGTAAAACAAGGTTATTTGTTTGATGAAGGCGATTTCTTTAGAGTTGTTGGCGATTCTTCTGAAACACTTGTAAGAAAACTCAAAGTCATTTCTATAACTAAAAAAGCTCAACCAAGGGTGAGAAACTATGAAAGAAAAATTAGGCTATAAATTATTAACATATACAACAATAGTATTTGTATTTGCAGTAGCATTCTATTACGCATTTGCAGCAGAAGTGCCAATTGGCGCGCAAACAATGGTAGAAGGAATTGAATCTACCATTAATGAGAGCCAGTATGCTCCTGCAACAACAGAAGCATATGCAGGTAACATTTCTCAATTGACAATATTTGGTAGATCCCAGACAAAGCACTGGCAAGGTTACTATGGTGAGATTACAGGTGTCATTGTTTTGGATGATGCACAAAACTGGACCATGTATGACTGGCCAAACACAGAACCAAAAGGAGAGATATATGCTACAGTAAATAGTACAACACCCATATGGAATACAATCTCATGTTTTAATTATTCAGGATTAGAAGCAGACCTAACAATAAATAATACCTATTATTGGGAGACTTTTTACAATATGACTTTCAATGATGTAGATGGAATTGATGAGACCTTTAACATGACAACACACGCAGCTTTTGATGTAGGAGAATATTCAATTTTAACAAATACATGTCCAAGCACTTTTACTCATGTTAGTGATGTATGGCAGGAAACAAATTTTGTAGAAGTATTGCTCCAAGACAGCACAGGACAGTTGATTTTCACAACAATAATAGAGAATGATGAAGAAGGAAATAATGCAGATCCAACAGGTTATGATGGAGCGACACATGACTTCCAGATGCTAGTAGCAGAAGATGGTACAAGCAGGTCAGGAGGAGTCAGAAACACAGCAACTACAACCTATTACTTTTACTTAGACCTTGAATAAGGAGGCATAAAAAAACAATTTTTTGTTTTTTATTTTTAAATTCAAGTAACTAACCAAAAAAATCAAAAAGAGGCAAAACACAATGAAACAACAAACAAAAATTATTGGAATGTTGCTAATTGTAGCTTTAGCTTCTTTATTATCTTATCAATTAATTATAGCAGATCCAGATGGAGCAGATATAACCTATAT
The DNA here is from genome assembly GCA_964392465.1 of uncultured Methanosarcinales archaeon. Lineage (GTDB taxonomy): Archaea > Nanobdellota > Nanobdellia > Woesearchaeales > GW2011-AR15 > JAAXVZ01. The sequence goes on from CAYMPC010000002.1 coordinate 66,165, forward strand.
TAATTATACAATGAAAGGGAACAGAACACCAGACAGTAGGACAGATGGAAAAGGAACAATAACAACACTTATTATCAATACAGTTCAGCAGAATATGAAATGGAAAGCTTATGTTGGAAATGTTTCAGGAAAATTAGTTTTAAGAGACGCAGAAGAATATAGTATTTATGAATGGCCTGCGCAAGCAAACCCAGATGGAGTTGTCTACATTACCATGAATGATAGTATAGACTGGGCTTCAATTCAATGCGCAAATACCTCAGATATACAAACACAGCAGACACATTTAGGCCATAATGCGTTAGCATTAGATAACATTAATAATACTTTTTCAGAAATAACACATCAACGTTTTGATGTGGGAGCAATTCCCATTGAAACAACAGAACAATGTTGGACAGCTTACCCTTGGGTTAATCACTCAGCGCAGACCCCAAGCACAACAGCATTATACCAAGAAGTGCTTTTAATGGATATAGACAGGAAACTTGTTTATGCTACAATGATAGATCAAGATGCAGACAGTTATAAAAACGATACTATAACATCCTTTGACTTTCAGGCAATAGTCCCAGATTATACAACAGCAGCAAATGCATTATATTACTTTTATGTTGAGATTTCAGGTTAAACTAGATAAAGGCAATAAGGCAATAAAGGCAAGTGAAATGATAAAAAAAGAAACAATAAACAAACTAAAACCTAACAATAAGGAGCTTAATATATTATTATTTGGCTTACTTATCTTGTTTGGAACATGGATATTATTGTTAACAGAACCTTTAATATCTAGTCAGCCATATAATGCCAGTGCATTAGTGAATACAACAGTTAATATTACTAACTCAGCACCACTTGTCAGCAATGTTTTATTAGATACACCAGTAGATTTAATAGCTTATGATAATAAAACAGTTTATTGTAATGCTACTATATTTGATTTTGACAATCAAACACAAGAAGTAAATGCTACATTGTATCTTAATGGAATAACAACACCTATATCTCCAGATGATGGAAATAATCATTATTCAAATACAAGTTGTACAAGAGTAGGACCTCAGGATAGAACCATGAATTATATATGTACTTTTGATATAAGGTATTATGCTAATAATAATACTAACTGGATATGCAATGTTACTGCAAAAGACACAGGAAACGCATATAACTCAAATATATCCAATTTAGCAACAATAAATCCTTTAGTTGCAATAAAATTACCTCCTTTAATAGACTATGGAGATTTGGCAGTGACAGATATTTCAGATGATATTGATGCAAATGTCACAAATGCAGGTAACAGAGATGCTAATATCTCAGTAGAAGGTTGGGGCGCAACCCCAGGAGATGGGCTAGCTTTTGTATGTGATTTTGGGACAATTGATATTAGTTATGAGAGATATAATATTACTACAGGAATTAACAATTATCCTTTTATGACAGAACTAACAACAACCACAACAATGATACCGAGGTTTTATGTACAACAAAGAACAGATGAATCACTTGATTCATTTAACTCTACTTGGTGGAAAGTGCAGATTCCAATTGGAGCAGGCGGTGTATGTAACGGAACTATCCTGTTTTCAGCAACAGACAGAGGAAACTAATTTTTCTATTTACTTTTCTTAACTAAATACTCTTTTATAATACTCTTTTTAATAAAAATATATACTATCTTTATTTCTTTTTTTATTACATAATAAGTAAATAATTATATTATTTAAGTAATAAATACTTAACAAATAATAAAATATATAAATAACATATTAAATAATAAGTAATAAATGGCCATTAGTACTGAACAAATAGAGCTTTTAACAAAAGATAAGAGTGTTGAGGCTCTAAAACTCCTTCTTGAGCATTTTAGAGAGCAATATAAAATACAGCCAGAGCAGCTTCTAGAGTTGATATCTGGAAAAACAAAAAAAGAAGATATTCCCTTAACAGCATTCAACAATGATAGGCTTAGTTCTCTTGAGATTATTGTTAAATATCTAAAAGAAAATATTTCAAAAAATTATCATGAGATTGCACTTCTTCTAAATAGAGATGACAGGACAATTTGGTCCACATATAATAACAGTATAAAGAAAAACAAATCTCCCTTAAAAATAGGAGAAACTGCTGTTTTTATTCCTTTACAAATATTTTCATACAGAAAAAAAAGTGTTTTAGAAACTCTTGTTGTCTATTTAAAAGACAACCTTGATTATTCCTTCACTAAAATCTCAGAACTTCTTTTGAAAGATTATCAGACAATATACACAACTTATAGGAGAGGAAAACTAAAAAAATGAATAATAAAACTCTCATAAAAATAGTTGGCCTCTTTTTGTTAGCTATGTTTTCATTAAGTTATGTATATTCACAGACTTATCAAGTTCCTGGAGCAGACATACTTTATAATACAACTGAAACTAAAACACCTTCTCCTGCAGAATATCTAAATACGTCAGGAGGATCTTTTACCACGATGATATTAAGTTCTGAAACACAAAATCTGAAATGGAAAGCTTATATAGGTAATGTTACAGGAGTTCTTACTCTAGATGATTCTGGGAATTATTCTATCTATCAATGGCAGCTTACTTCTTTTACAGGAGAGGTATATGCCAGCAGAGTTAATAATATAACTTGGTCTAACATAAAATGCGCAAATTTAACACACATAGAAAATGAAGAAATAGCGATGAACCATACAACAAGCAATGTAGACAGCATAAATAATACCTTTAATTCAATGGTACATAGAGAATTTTTTGTTGGAACCATAAAAATAAATGAGAGCAGCTGTAAATCAACTTTTACCTGGGTAAATGATACACAACAGAGTGCATCTGTAACTGCACCTTTCCAAGAAGTTTTACTGACTGATAATAATGCATTGGTCTATACAACTTTTGTAAACGATAATACTCAAGGGTTTAACTATAATAGATACGATTTTCAGATGATTGTTGCAGAAAGAGGGATAGGAGGATATGAAAATACAAGATATTATTTTTATTTAGAGCTTGATTAATTATTTATTTACCCTGAAAGTTTTAATATCAAAAGAAAAATCTTAAATACTTGATTAATAATTTTTAATGATATGGTAATCTATGACAAAAATCAATTGACTTTTAATTTATTATTCTTATTTATTCTTATGGCTTCTATAATCCTTAATATCATTTTTGCGCAGAACTTTATTTTGCTGGATAAAAAATACACAGATATTAACAATACGTTGGCAAAAATAGAAGATAATCAGAATTTTAATTTTGTAGAAGGAGCGCATTATACACTTGAATACATGTTAACACCCCAGGGATTTTATGTATTGGCCAATGACTATGGAGTTTTCAATGGACCCTCTATGCAGCCATCTATTTTTGATGGCAACACAATGATAGAAAAAAAATATGATGGAAAAGAAAGACTTGAGGCAGGCCAGATTGTCAGATTTTTAAGAAAAGACGGACAGGCAGTAATTCATAGAGTAAGAGCAGATTATGGATCTACTGTTTATGTCCAGGGAGATTCTTTAAAAGAAGGAGAGATAATTGAAAAAGAAAGGATAACGCATCTTGTTGTAGGAATTCTATTTACATAAAATTTATATCTTTATAATAAATTACCTATTCTGTGAAAAAGAGCGAAAAAACAACATTAATTGGTGTTTTTCTAAATATTGTTTTATTTATAGCAAAATTAATAGTTGGTCTTTTATCAAATAGTCTGGCGGTATTATCAGATGCTTTTAACTCATTAGGAGATATTATTTCTTATACTGCTATTTTTTTTGCTGTTAGGGTAGGTAGTAAAAAAGCAGATGAAGATCATCCTTTTGGTCATTCAAGAGCAGAACCATTAGCAGGATTTGTAGTAGCATTATTTACCTTTTTGTTAGCAGTTGAAATTTTCAGAAGCGCTATTTTAGCTTTCTTCACTCAAAGGACATATTCTTATGAGATATATGCAGTTTCCGTTCTTGTCTTTACGATGATTATTAAATCGTTTATGTCTTTCTATTATAATAAAGTAGGAAAGGAAGAAAACAGCCCAGCATTAAGGGCAGGAGCAGTAGATTCAAGGAACGATGTTTTAGTCAGTGGAGTCGCTTTAGCAGGAGTAATTGGTCCTTATGTTGGTTTTTCTTTGCTTGATACAATAGCAGCATTATTGATTAGCCTTTTTATATTCTATTCAGCTTACAAAATAGGTAAAGAAAATGTAGATTACTTAATGGGAAAAAGCGCTCCTATAGAAAACATAGAGGAAATAAAAAGGCTGGCGAAAAAAATCAAAGGAGTAAAAAATATTCATGATTTAAGGGCACATTATGTAGGAAACTATCTTCATCTTGAAATTCATATTGTTGTTGATGAGAATCTTTCAACTAAGGAATCTCATAGGATAGGAAAGGAAGTACAATATGTTCTTGAAAGGCTTTCTTATGTTGATAAAGCATTTATTCATATAGATCCTATATAACTTTTTCTTTAACATTTAACTTCTTCGTTTCTTCAACAAGATTTATATACTTTCATAATAAAATAAGTCATATGGATGAAGAAGAGATTGATTTATGGTATGAAGAGCAAAAAGATAGACTTACTGAAAATTATAGAAAAAAAATAGATAAATCAAAAAATAGAGAAAAAATAAAACAAAATTATAACAAAGCACTAGCAACACTTCATAAAAAATATGAAAGGATTTCGGATAAAACAATAAAGCACAACCTTGCAAGGTTCTTTTTTAATTATAGATTTGAAAAATTGAAAAAAAACATTTTTTCTCCATTTATTAGGATGAAGGAAGATTATGAAATTAAAAAAAAGAAGCAAAGTTAAAATTTAAATCATAATCTTTTTATAGTCTGTAATTTTATACATTAAATGATGTCAAAGAAATACAAAGAGCAGATAAATAAGCTCAAGCATATTCAGTTTGGACTTTTTCTGGTTTGTATTATTATATTAATAGGATATATCTACTTTATAACAAGGCCAAAGTTAACAAAGTATACACTTACTGACGAATGCGGTCCCATAGGGGGAGCAGTATTGCATTCCATAAGTGATATAGATTATTGTGACAATATCTGCTATTCTCATTGCTTGTCTATGGAAAAAGGATATTATAAAACAGACTTTGAAAAAAGAGACTCTCCTGAGTGTAATTTATGTAATTGCTATTGCAAAGATTAGATAAGAATAGGGCAAAACATTTATATAAAATTAGATTTTGAAAAAAGATAGTGTTTAGGGTGGGTGTAATAAATTGAATAAAAAAAAAGTAATTTTAGTTTTATTTTTTATATTTATTCTTCCTTTTTTATATGCTCAAGAACTACCTAGTACTTATGTTTCAAATTCTGCAGACTGGCAGGATGTTTATTCTACACTACAATATTCAGGTATTATGGGTTCTTCGGGTTATTTTTTAGTATCAACAAGGCATTCAACTCTTTTAGTAAATCAGCTTAATAAAAATAACAACATTGTGATAGTCTCTTCTTCTCAGAAACCATATGTAATAGGTTATAAATCAGTGCTTGAATCAAGGGGATTCTCAAATGCAGAGGAGATTAGAGCAAATAATGTTAATCTTGAATTAGGAAGAAGACTTCCAGGCGAGGTTAGAGATTTTATAATTATAGATGATTCATATGGTTATAATTCAATATCAGTTGCTCCATATGCAGCTATTTCAAAATCATATGTTTTATTTGCTAATAGGAGAACTATAAATCAGATTTATGATTTTCTTAAATCAAGAACACTTAATTCAGTTCTTATTTATGGTCAAGTTGACAGGGAAGTAAAAGACAGGCTTTCTGAATTTAACCCTGAAACTATCAATGAGGGAGATAGGTTTTTGAATAATCAAAAGATTGTTGATAAATATCAGGCAATTCATAAGAAACAGACAGGAGAACCGAAAAAGCAGGCAATTCTTACAAATGGTGAGTTTATAGAGCAAGAAATAATGTCAGGGGTAGAGCCAGTTGTTTTCATAGGAAGGGCGAATGTTCCTGATCAAGTTAAAGATTACATAAAAGGAAGCGATATTGAAATTGGTATTTTAATAGGAAATGAATTGATTGGTTCTGCCACTTTTATGAGAAGAGAACTTGGAATAAGTGTCTTCGTTAAATTTGCGCAATCATCAAGGCAGCCGACAACAGCGATTTCTCCAGTAGAAGACTTAGATCGGTTTTATCTTCCAAGATATAGTCTTGATTTGGACATCTTTGAGCTAACCTATAACAGGATCTCAAATAGGATAGAAGTTACTTACCAAAATAAAGTAGATCTTTCTGCATATCTTAAGGGTACTATTACAGTAAGATATGATGGCGGAACTCAGATTTTAGGAGATGAGGAACCCTTATTTATTGACAAATCACAATTTAAAACATTGAGTTATGATAAAAAATCAGATGGAACACCATTAGATAAGATGCAAGGCAATATAACAGCAGAAATCTTTACTATATATGGAGAATCAAAAAAAGCCCTTGAATACACCTTGAGAAAAACAGTTGAAGTAAAAACAGTAGATATCACAGACAATTCAAAAATTGAATTTGGAAAAGTATTATATGATAAGAGAAGTGGAAAATTCCTTATTGAAATAAAAAACACAGGAAGCACAGATGTTTTTGTGGATGTTGAAATAATAGATTTGCTTATTAATGATGAGCTGATTACTGTAGGAGGAGGCCAGGTCATTTTCATTAAGAAAGGAGAATCAGTTTTTATTGAAGTAATAATAGCTATGACTGAGCAAGATTTAACTAATAATCCTAAGATTAAAATCAGAGCATACTATGGAGAAAGAGAAAGGACTCTAGTAAATGTTATTGAGGGTGAATTCTCTTATGGATATACGGGGTTGGGCTATATAACTGGCCAAATCTTTAAAGACCTAGGAAAAGGCGTAGTGTTATACTTACCTTTAGTCATAATAATTCTCTTATTGATATTGATAATAGGTATGAAAAAGAAATGTCCGCACTGCGGAGAAATAAATAATCTGAGAGCAAAAAGATGTAAAAAGTGTGATACAGAAATCTAGTTTCTTTTTTTATTTTTTAAAATTAGTCATCTAATTTATAGTTTCTATTTATTTTTCAAAAATGAAAATATTATTTCAAAAATGAAAAATTATTTAAATGCTAAAACAAAATTATGTTTCATATGGAGTTATTTACAGGATTAATTGATTCAAAGACTCTGAAAATAATAGGTTTGTTTATTAATAATCCTGATGAGTTCTATCATATAAATAAAGTTTCTGATGAGACAGATGTTCCTTTGGCAACAACGTTTAGAATAATTAATATTTTAACAAAAAATGAAATTTTGGAATATAAATTAATCTCTAAATTTAAGATTTACAGATTGGCAAAAAACACCAAGACAAATAAACTGAGGAAAATAATATGAGCAAAAAACTAGGATTAATTTTATCTGTATTAACAGTTCTTATTGTCTTTTCATATATTTATCTGGCTTTTGGCGATTTTTTCTTTCAAGAGGGTATTACTGGATTTCAAATAATGGGTTCAAGGTTGGTAATTATATCTAGAAATGAAAGCATATGTGACATGACACTAGAATCAGGATGGAATCTGGTTTCTTTTCCATGTATATTTCATGATACAGATGTTGATTTGTTCTTGACAGGGCTAAATAACTCTTATCAATCTATAAGGTATTATACGCCTGTAGATGTTTCAGACCCTTGGAAAAGCTATAATCCTCATCTTCCTAATTGGACTATCCAAGAAATAAAGGAGGTATCTAGAAAAGAGGGTTATTGGATTTATGTAGATGAAATAACAGAGGTTTATATTAATAACAGTCTTGCATCTCCAACTTTGACATATTTATCTCCTGGTTGGAACTTAATAGGATATCCAAGCAAGGTAGAGAAAGGGATTAATGAAACATTTGATACATTGATTCCTAATTTTGATTATGTTTACTTATATAATGCATCTGATCCTTTAGATAAATGGAGAGAATATACCTGGAATTCAAGCCTTCCAAGTGAGCAAGATCTTAATTATACAGTTTATTACTATGGATACTGGATATATATGATAAACCCAGACACTTTTGTTATAAGTTAAAATGAATAAAAAAAGCAGAAAAAATAAAAGAAATGTTTTATTTATGTTAATCTATATTTTTTTAATAATTTTACTTCCTTTTGTTACTTCTATACCTCCAATACCTACAGAGTTTTATGGAACAGCAACAAGATATGATGTTAATAGTACTCCATTGCAAGCAGGAACAGTAATTAATATCTTTGCAGGTAATGTTTCTTGTGGTTCTTTTATAATACAAAATGCAGGCTATTATGGGGTATTGACTTGTTTAGGAGATGATAACTACACTTCAATAGTAGAAGGCGCAGAACAAGGTCAAAACATTGTTTTTTATCTTGAAAATGAAACAGCACAGACATTTGGAGATACTGTGTGGTATTATGGAGAATATCATATGGTTAATATTACTCCTATGCCAAGATGCGGAAACGGAATTTGTGAATTAACAGAATCATGCATTACTTGTGTTGAAGATTGTGGAAGATGTGCTACCAATGGAACAGGAACAGGAACAGGAACAGGAAGCGGAGGAGGAAATACAACAGGAGGAGGTTCATCCTCTGGAGGAGGAGATAGTAGCGGAGGAGGAGGGACAACAATTGGCTTAGGAGGAGGTAGCGGAGATCAAGATATTACAGCCTCGTTTTGCCAGGAAGATTGGATTTGTTCAGAATGGTATCCAGAGATATGTCCTGTTGAAGAAACACAGTGGAGAGATTGTAATGACAAAAATGATTGTGGAACAGACTATCTTAAACCAACCTTAAATCAGACATGTGTCTATCAGGGAACGTGCATTGATACTATAAAAAATCAGGATGAGACAGACAGGGATTGTGGAGGTTTAAAATGTAATCCTTGTGATTTGGGGAAAAAATGTCTTTTTGATTATGATTGTAAATCTGGATTTTGCGACCCATTGGAATATATTTGTAAAGAGCCAACATGTAATGACAATTTCAAAAACCAAGGCGAAGAAGGGATTGATTGCGGTGGTCCATGCCCTCCTTGTGAAAGACCTTCTATTGAAAAACCAGGTACAATAGCAAGATTTCTTGTTACAGGATGCGGTCCTTTTCCATGGTTATTTTTATTGGTTGCTACTCTTATTGCTTTTTTGATTTATATTATTGGAAAGGCATATATCCAAAAAATAAAAAACAGCAAAGACTATAAGGAACTTAAAAAAATTGAACAATTAAGAAAAATATATGATCTAAATAGAGACTTACATGTTTTTCTTTTTATTACACTTTTACTTGAGATAGCAGTCTCACTTTTTTTATATTATTTATGTGAAATAGCAATCTGGATTTTTTTTATGGTTTTGATTATACTCCCTATAATCGGAGCAATTATAATAAAAGCCTATGTTTATGATGAAAAAAGAAAAAAAGAGACATTAAGGAAAACAATACTCAAACATGAAGATTTTCTCATGAAATTAATAAAAATAGAGAGAGAAGAAGTAAAAAAAGAGGAGAGAAAAGTGTTTGAAAAACTTACAAATGAAATTGATTACTTTAAATTAGACAAAAAATTGGCTTTGCTTTTAAAAGATATAAGGTTCTCAATTGAAGAGATGATTAATTCAAAAGAAGAAGAACCTATAGAAACTGAGAACAATCTGATAAATACTATAACAGAGATTGACACTTATAAAGGAATTTTAAATAATAATGAATTTTTGACTAATGTTTATTCAGATTTGAAATTCATTGAAAAGATTCATAGAGATATCTTGCTGCAATATAAAAAATTAAGAGAAGACAAAGAACTTGAAAAAGAGCTGAATGAGGAAGAAAAAGAAAAAATTAAAATAGAAACCAAAGCAGAGAATGAAAAAGAAGTAGATTATAAAAATAATAATTATAAAGAAAAGACAGAAAAGCCACCAGAACTTATGAATAAATAATTAAAGCAATACCAGAGAGGCGGTTGCGCCACAATAAAAATACATATTATTTATAGTGATATTGTTTAAATGCTTCTTTATTATATTTGCCTGCTTTCTTGCTTTTGTTATCCTGTAAGAACATTTTACTTCATAAAGATCATAACAGTTTCCTTTTTTTGCTAATATATCTATCTCTCCAAGAGATCTTTTTTTCTTAGTTATCTTAACATTGGTAGAAATCGATTCGTAATCATACTTAATTTTGTCACAAAGTTCGTGCAAGTATCTGTCGTGTTTATTTAACCTAACTCTCAACACCTCATCATGAATAATACCGCTTATATCTATTAGGTTACAATATATTTTTGTGTATACTATTATATAAATATTTTGAATTGTTTAGAAGTAGTAAAAAATTTAATTTTTGTTTTCCCTTTCGATAAACTCTGTCCCGTTTTTAGTAAGAATGACAAGATAAGAAGGCTTTCCGTTTGCAGGATGCTCATCTATTTTTTTGATTTTCACATGCCCCCATTTTTCAAGCTCCTCACAAGAATTCTTGATTGTAATATAACATGTGTTCACTTTTCTTTCTAATTCAGCGTAACTTAACGAGCCCTCTTTTATAAATAATAAAATGCTTTTCTTAATTTCATATGACTTTCTTTTCACTTTGAGGGCATTAAAAAAGAATGCTTTTTAGAAGTAACTCATAATATTATAGTAAGTTATAAATACTACTTATTATTAACCTATTAGTAAAATGGCAAGAAAAAAAACAGGAAATAAATATGTCACAATTAAGTTGCCTGAAGGCACTGTAAAAAAGATTGATGAGATGATAAAAGAAAGCAAAGGGGATTATACTTCAAGGACAGATGTTATAAAAACTGCAGTAAGGGATATGTATTTTAAGAAAGAATAGTTACACTATCTAACCTCTTAACTTCTTTATTTTTTTCTATCTAAAGATTCAAAACCTTTTTTAGTCAATTTTACACTATAATAAGGCCGGCCATTTTTTGCATGCTTTTCTTGTTTTTTTATCTCAACTTGATCATATTCTGCTAATTCCTGGCAGTTTTTTCTTACAGAATCATAATTTGTGCTTAATTTAGTCTGAATTTGGGTATATGTGAGAGAAGAATTTTCTTTTAGTAGCAATAAAATACCTTTTCTTACTTCATAAGGCGTTCTTTTAGACATACTACAACATGATAGGAAGCACTAAATAAAAGAATAATTCACAAAGTTGTAGGCACTTTTCCTGATTTATAGAGGAGATTGTTTATTTTAATAAATAATGCCGACAGATATGATAAAACTAATAAACATCTATTATTTAACAAAACTATAGAAAAATATATAAATAAGATGTATCATAAATATCATATAGTAGCCGTTTTAGTATACTAGAATAAATTAAATGTAAAACAAAAATAGAGCACAGATGACAAAAAAACGAGTAAACATTGCTTTGGATGAAGAATTACATACAAAAGCAAAGGTAATTGCAGTTCTCAAAAATATCACTCTTAATGATTATATCGAAAAAGCTTTAGAGGAAGCAGTGAAAAAAGATAAGCCAACTTTGGATAAAATAAAATGAGCAAAAACATATTTTTAACAATAGTACTACTTATTTTAATATTTCCCTTTGTTTATAGCTCAGGATCTATACAAACAGGCAGTTTAAATCCTCAATCAATTAATCTCTGTGGTGAGAATGTACAATATGTTACCATTACAGCTAATAATATCTATAATAAAGAAAATATTGAATTAACTTCTGTATCTGCAAGATTATATCTTTCTGGAAATGCAGGGCTTAGTTATATAACCTCACAGCAAGTTAATTTAGGAGATATAGCACCTTTATCTTTATCTTCAATTTTACCTAGTTGGACCTTGCAGTGTAATTCTCCAATAAGTGGAACGTACTTAATTTATGTCAATTATTCTTCATCAAATGGATACACAGCATCTTCATATGGGGAGGCAGTTTCTACAATAATTGTGCAAGATGCAATTGTATTTTCTGGAAATATTTCCTTACTTGAAACAAATAATTCACAGACAACACTTCAGAATGTCCAGCTTATCTCAGATAACACCCCTACAATCCAGGTAACAACTACAAGAAACTCAATATGCAAAGGCACTTTAGATTTAGATGAGTCTTATTCAGATATGGACTTTATATTCTATGGATTAGAAAAAAATCACAATTACACTTTTGTAAACCAACTTACAGAAGGGCAGCATTCAGTATATGTCAGATGTAAAGATGAATTAGATAATATAATGCAAACCCCCTTAGTAATAACTTTTCAGATAGATTCTGTTTCTCCTCAAATAGCTATAATTTCTCCTGGATCAAAAGTAAGTGGGGATTTTACTGATTTGATTATTAATGTTAATGAAGATTCTGAATGCAGATATTCTTATAAAGACATAGCCTTTGATTCCATGAACAACTTTGAAATAATTAATGGTACTTTGTTTAAAGAGCATTTAGATGAGTTAGATGAAGAAACTTATGATTATTATATTAAATGTAAAGATAAAGTTGGGAATATTGCTTCTAAAAAAATAACATTTGATGTTGGAATACCTCCCACAGCAGAAATTATTTTGGAAAAATCTTCACCTTTGACAAAAGGAACATATGAGCTTACACTTATACCTTCAAAGAAATTAAAAAGTATACCTTCATTATCATATACCTTTACAGATGATAATTCTTTTTCAAGAGAAATTGGGCTTGTAAAAGAAAATAACAATTATAAAGGCTATTTAATAGTTGAAGAAAGCGAAAAAACAAGACAAGGTGTATTTAGTTTTAAAGGTGAAGATTTAGAAGGAAATGAGGGTATAGAAATAAAAACAGGAAGTTTCTTTTTAGTTGATACAGTAAAGCCAAATGCTCCAGATTCACTTCAAGCTACTTCAGTCGATGAAGGTGTACTCCTAAGATGGTATTATGAAGGAGAAAAACCGGACCAATTTAATATCTACAGGTCAACTCTTCAGGGAGTTGGCCCTATTTTTTATTATGATTCCATAACATATAGTGGATTTGAGTATCTTGATAAAAATGTTGTTAACGGCCAAGTATATTATTATAGAGTTGCTGCACTTGATATGGCAGGAAATATTGGAGCTTTATCAAATGAAGTAAGTGTATACACTACTTCAGGAAGTAATCTTGGCATTTCAACTGAGGTTATAATAAACAAAAATCCACCAACTTTACAGACAAGAGAATGGAAAATAACAACAGAAAAATCAATAGATAGTTTACTAATTGATTTAGAATGGGCCCTAAATAACCTAAAAGAACAAGCAACAAAAGAAAAAGCAGTGGAAGATTTGGCTCTTATTAAACAAGTAATTGAAACAAAGGAAAGTATTGATAAGTTAAAAGCACAACTAAAAGGAGTTGACTTAGTAACAATATCAGATAGTGATTTAAGAGAACAATTATCAAGAGCAGACGCTCAGGTGGCAAGGACAAAAAAGCTTACACCTCAAAGTTTAAAGCTAGAAAAAACAACAGCACAACTCCAAGCTATTACTCTCTCAGATATAGAACTAGCAATTACTGAAACAATTACAGGACAAAATTATTCTGAAAACCAGCTTAAAAACTATATTAATCAGATGGAAAAAATAAACAATAATCTGAAGACAGAGATGGAGATAAAAACTCTTTCAATTGAATATCTTGATGATAGCACAGAAAAGAAAGTGCTTGTTACCAAAAGTTTTTCATATGAATCACCAGATTCTTTAAAAGATATTCTTATAATTGAAATAATACCAAAAACCGTTGCAGGGGATGTCTCTAGCATTGATGTTAGAACACCAGGATATAATGTAATAAAAGCAGATCCAATCCTCTCATGGAGATATCCTGAATTATCTTTTGACAAACAAAGTTTTACTTACCTTTTATTATCTAATGACAATAGTGAATCTGCAAAAACTACAAAGACAATAGCACTCCTGGATCCTATTAAAATTATTAACCAAGATAAGACTCTTTTGACAGGATTTAGTATATTTATATCAAATGTAACTAGAAATGGGTTGGAAATATTTGGAATCATACTAGGAGTAATAGTAATTATAAGTCTAGCAATGTATTACCTTGTTGTTATTAACGAGGTTGATTTGAATCCTTATATGGAAAAACTACCTATCCTAAAAAATATTAAATATCCTTTTAAGAAAAGATCATCAGAACAAAAACAAGAAAGCATAAGAACCTCATCTCAGGAAATAACTCGGCAAAAAAATAACATTAATTTAGGTGAACTAGAAAAAATCAATACAAATATCCAGCAACAGTCTCCTTTATCTGATTTTGAGAATTTCAATTATTTATTTCAAACAGATAATATAATAAAAACACCTCCAACACAATACTTTTACGTAAAAAACGGAGATATAATAAGAGGTATAACCGAGATGAAAATAGTATTAGAAAAGATGGATGATTTTACTTTTTATTATCATGCAAATGACAATAAAAATGATTTTGCTGAATGGATTGAAGCAATATATCATAATAAAAATCTTGCAGATTTAATAGCATCTGCAAAGACAAAAGAGCAATTAATTATGTTGATGGAGGAAATCTCAAAAAACAATTAATTGATCATAAAAAAACAAAGGGGAGCGGGTAAATGATACTTATAAAAACAAAAGAAAAAAAAGAGAAACTAATTACATTAAGTCTTGTTTTTTTTACAGCAATATTCTTTTTATGGATGACTTTATTAATAGAACCGCAGACAGCAGCATACAACTCAACTGCTCCTATTAATGTTACTGTAAATATAACAAATTCAGCTCCTATGATTTCTTTTATTAACCTAGAAACACCAATAACCTTGATTGGGTATGACACAACCTGGGTTTATTGTAATGTTACAGTATATGATTATGATAATGATACTGTGACAGTAAATGGAACCTTCTTTTTTGATGGGTTTGAATCAACATCACCAGACGATCAAAACAATCACTATAGTAATACATCATGTACTCAGACCGGAAGACATGATACAGAAACAAACTTTACATGTGGATTTAATGTTAGTTTTTTTGCAAATAATGGAACATGGTATTGTAATGCTACTGCATTGGATGATGATAATGCAAAAATAGCTAATGTCTCAAATCCATCGATAATACAGCCACTTGTTGCTTTGGTTGTTCCAGGAATGTTAGATTATGGGAATATGGCGCAGGGAGATACTTCTACAGACAGATTGGCTAATATTACAAATGGAGGAAACAGAGATATTAATATTAGTGTAGAAGGATGGGGAAGATTACAGGGCGATAATCTTGCTATGAATTGCACATTTGGAGAGATAGGCGTATCTAATCAAAGGTATAACATAACTGCAAATTCAGGATTTGCCAATATGTATCAATTGTCTAGCATATCAACTATGATTCCAGATTTATATGTAAAACAAAGGACAGATGAAGAGCTAGATTCCAAAAATGTAACTTACTGGCAATTATATATTCCTGTTGGAGCAGGAGGGATATGTTCAGGAACTATTTTATTTACAGCAAGCGACAGAGGCAATTAATTTTTCTAATTTTCTTTTTTCTTAGTTATTTTAGAAAAGGATATATATCAGAGAGATATTTATCTTTTAATAAGTAAAGGAGGGGGTGAATGATCAATGAAACAAGAAAAAATGGCTTTAATTACAATGATAGCTGCAATCATAGCTGCAATCATGTCTATTTTGCCGATTTTTGGCATACAAATCTCTAATTTAGCAGGCGCAGTCATAAGAGGAGCAAGGGAAAATCCAGCATGTTTATGGGAAACACCTGGAGGAAATTTTGTGGAAGTTACAACAATGACTCAATGTGATAAAATTATGAAAAATGTTTATAAAGATTTATTGCAATGTATAGATTTTGGTTCAACGCAAT
>CAYMPC010000003.1:0-47690 GCA_964392465.1 uncultured Methanosarcinales archaeon
TATATTCTAGTCTCTGGAACTTTTGAATTAATCCTTTGGGATTATAAACCTTCATTATAGGTGTTGCAATTGCCAATTTTTTATTATTCTGATGCTCATAAACCATATAGGTCAAAGCTTCCTTGTCAACAAAAGAATCAGCATCTAGACAAGCAAACAAATCTCCTTTTAAAACAGATATCCCTTTATTTAATGCTTTACCTTTTCCTCCTCTTTTTTGAAAAAAATATTTTATATCATAACCTGCATACTTTTTTATAAGCTTATTTGATATATGACCTGTCTTATCTGTAGAACCATCATCTATAATTAAAATCTCTAATTTTTCTTTTGGGTAATCCAATTCAATCAATGAAGAAATTGTCTTTTCTATTGTACTTTCTTCATTGTAGCAGGGAACAATAACAGATACTAAGGGGAATTCCTTGAGTTTTGGTTTTTTGCTTAAATCCTTTTGAATCTCTTCTTTTTTTTCTAAAAAAAACAACAACCAATATATCAAGAAGTATAATGTTAATAGATATGAAAACCAAACTACAAGTTTAATTAATTCCATATCTCCTGGGGCTTTTTGCAAATTTTTAAATGTTTCGCTATACTCGAGAGAACAGAGGAATCTAATTTTGAGAAAGTAATTGCCAAATTTCAACTTCCTGATAATCATATATTTTTTTAAAAGAAATGCTATTTAATAGAACAAATTGCATTCCTTCTTCTGGCTTTTCCCATACTTCTCCATTTTTCATTTTTTGGTTGATCCAGATATAATTTAAGTTATTATCATTTAAAAAGAGAGTTATATTTTTAAGGTTTCTTGATGCAAAAATCTCCTCGCTCTTAAGGATTCTTGCCTTATCCTTAGAGTATAAAAGGTAATTATTATCGGTATAAGTTTTAAATCTGGAAATACTGTTTATTATAAATCCATATTTATGATAAGAAAAAACATCTCCTTCCGGAACATTGCTTTTTAACCATTCTAAACTTATTATTTCTGCGTTTTTTGGACCTTCTTGTAAAATCCTGTTTAAGTAAGAACCAGAAGAGAAAAGCAACCCGCAAAAAATCAAAAGGATAACATAACTTTTTAAAGTTGTGCTTTCCCATTCTCGCTCAGTTATTTTCATAAACGCCAATCCTGCAAAATAGGATAAAATTAAAGTAATAAATAAAATAATAAAACTTGCGTATAAAGAGCAAATAAAAAGAAAAATAAGAATAAAATAAGAAAGTGCTTTTTCTTTCTTCGTTTTCCAAGAAAAGAATATTCCGAAAAGACCTAGAAAAAAGATAAAGATACTAAAACCAAAAAGAGAACCTAGATCCGATATGTAATAAGTAACAAGATTGTATAAAGAAATATCTCTCAAAAGAGACGCGTATGTTATCCTAATAAAAAAATAAGAAACCAGCGCTGTACTAATTAATGGAAAAACAAGGTTTCTGCTTTTAAATCTTTCATATAGAAATATCAACAAGAGAATAATTATCAAAAAAAAAGCAGGATTAAATAAGAACGAAAAAAGGAAAGATAAGAATCCTAAAAAATATAGGTCTCTTAAAAGTAAATAAGTTCCAAAAAAAAGAAAAAAGAGAGATAAAAAAAGAATATTATAAGTTAAAGTAAGATATAAAAAAAAAGGAGAAAAAACAAAAAAAATAGTGGTATACATCTTTTGCTCCTCTTTTTCAAGGACATTATCTAAGATTTTTTTTATTAGGAAAACATTTAGAATACCAAAAAATATAGGAAGAATCCTCATAAAAAAAACAGGATACCGAGAAAAAGAGACAAGATAATTAAGAAGGAAACTTGTTTCTTCTAAAAAAAGAATTATGTTGTTTGTGTTTTTTATTTGATTTATTTCTGATAAATGTTCATATTCTTCATAAGATAAGAAATTTGTGTTTTTTGAAAATTTAAAAAGATAAAAAGAAGAGATAACAAGGATCATACCCAAAAGAAGAACCATGTTTTTTTGTATCTCTTTCTGTTTCATTTTAATCAAATCGCCTTCAATTCACACCGCTCTTTGTTTCTTTTGAAAATTTGCGCTTCCTTGGTATTATAAACCAAATCAAAGCACTTTTCATCTATTGTGCGCATTTGAGTAAGATTATACTCTTGCTTTGTTTTAGAAGAAAAAAGAACATAATCTGAATTATATTTGTTAAGGATTCTTAAGGTTTCAACTTTAAAAGAAGTTGTATATATTGTTTTTATGTCCTCGAATCTAATATCTACATCTTTTACGCCTAAATATTCTCTGTCCATGACATTTTTTCTAGCACCAAGATAAGTAATAAAATGACCCTCTTCAGGAATTGAAAAAATAATTGCTTCTTCGGGTGTGTTTTTTTGTAACCAAGAAAAAGTACCCATGTATTCATCTGTTGGTATTTTTGATGTTATCTCTCCCATTATTAAAAAACTAGGAAGAGTATGCCCGAATAACAACAAAACAAAAACAACAAAGTATAATTTAGACTCATGGTCTGAAAACTTGGTTTTTTTGATTGTTGCAAAAAAGTCTGCCAGAAATTGTCCTAATAGTATTACAAGTGTAACTCCTAAAAACATTAAAGAAAGTTCTGCAGGCAAAAATTTAAACCAAAACATGAGAAAGGTAGATAAAAAAAAACTGATAAATAATAACATATTCCTGCTTTTTTTAAAAATAAGATATTTGTAAATTGTATATATGCCAAAAACAAAGGGGAATATGCCTATACTTGCTAGTGCTACAGAAAGATTAATTGAAGTAAAGTATTTATCTATTGTGCTTGCAGGAACATTATTCCAAATTACTGAAAAACCATTATTTTGAAATGCGAATTTAAATACTATAAAATTTGCCCATAAATAAAAGAAAATAAAAAACGTCATAAATTCAATTTTTATTTTTTCGATTTCTACATTTTCAATATAGGATAAAATCAGATAAATTATCAGCCCAACAAGGATTAAAAAGGAATAAGGAGAAATCATTATCAACAATAGTGTTAGAAAAATCAGATTGTTCAGATTTTTTTTATCTCTCTCAAGCATAATAAAAAGATATAATAAAAGAAAGGTGGCTGGAAAAAGAAATGAATATATGCTAAGTTTATTTAAAGTTTCATTTATATATAAAGGAAAAGAAGCAGCCGCAATAGAACATAGCAGAGAGACATTTCTGTTTTTTATTGTTTGTGAAGTAATAAGGTATATTATAATAACTAATGTTGATGCAAAAAGGTTGTTTATTATTTTTAAAACTAATATCTTTGGAAATAACAAGGCAAAAAAAGCCATGATGTAAAAATAAACCGGCATAAAAACAAAAGTTCTTCCTCCATAGCTGAGTTCGTCTTGAATTAATGGCTTTCCCGTGCTTAAAATATGATCAATTTGCCTTAGTGCAAAATAAGAAGTATCATCACTGAAGTACTCTGACTGAAGAGAAAAATAAAGTCGAATAAAGAAATATGATAAAAAAAGTAAAGTTAATAAGATATGTCTGAATTTTATTTTCATTTTAATTATAACCTATATTCTTATTTTATTTTTATATTTTAATATTTTTAACATGGAAAACAAGGGAAATAATAAATGTTAAAAAAGCAACTACAAAAAACAAGAGCTTTGTAATTGGAAACTTCAAAACAATATCCAATATAACATAAATAGCTGAATATGTTAAACCAAGCAAGTTTGTTAAAAAAAATCTCTCTATTGTGCTTAAATAAGGGATTTGTTGAATGAAAAAAACAAAAGGAAAATACATAAATAATAGATAAGTGAATGCTAGTTTAAAAGACAAAACTATATCATTCAAAGGAAGCGTGATTATAAAGAAAATTACAAAACTGAGTAGACTGCTTTTAAGAATTTCATAAAAAGAAAACGCAGCTCCTTTTTCCTTGGTTGTGTCCTCTTGTTTATAATGTTTGATTTCGTTATAATTCTTCTTTTTTTTCATTTTTTAGTATAATATAACCTTCTGTATTGTAGACTATATTAAAGTTGTATTTATTTATATATTCTGATACAAAAAAACGATTTATGTTTGCAAGATCTGGTGTTAAGTCTTGAAATATGACATAATCAAAATCAAGAATATTATATGTTCTATTTGGTTCTAGATATGTCGAATAAGTCCAGAAATCTGTCTCAATCTTATGGCTTCTTAGTGTGTTTGCGCCCCATTCTCCTTCAAATACTAATGGAGTTGTATTTGTTGAAACATATTCATTTACCTTTCTTTGGTATTCATTCATATCAAAATAAGCAGTAATCCTTTTTGTGTAGATGGATTCTGATTGAAATACTCCTCCATAAAATAGGAGTTTGCTTTCTTTATCTGTATTTGCCTGAATCCATTGATATACTTTCCATTCTTCAATAGGAAGGTGTTCATACTTTAACCTATCTTTAAGAGTGTTGTATTCCTGAATAGAAGAAAATACAAGAAAAACAAAAATCAAAGAAACTACAATAAGTTCTGAAAATTTTATTTTTTTCAGAGACTTAATAATAAAAAAATATATTCCGTAAGCTATGGTTGGATATAAGAAAAAAGGCGTCATTGTCCTTAATCTTATGAAATAATATGGTTGTTCTATAATTATAGGAGTCAAATAGATTATCAAAAAGTAATATAAATTAATAAGCAACCATGTTTTGTATTTTTTTCTGTTCAAAAATAGCTGAACGAGTGTAATCAAAAAAATAACAAGAATATACCAAGGAATAAAAGAGAGAATGGGATAAACCAAACCACCGGAATATTCCTTATTAAAGTAAACGCTTCTTATTCCATAAAGTCCTAGCTTAAATTGTGATCCTCCTTCATCTCCCCATACAAACAAAAATCTTGGAATAAGAACCAAAAAGACAACTAGAAATACGCCTCCTAAAAGAGCAAAAGATTTTAGTAAAAATTTAAAATCTTTAGATTTTAGAGAAACTTGGATTATATAAATCCCTAAAAGTAAAGTAGGTAAAAAAAGAACTCCTAAATCTTGGGGATGAACAAGCATTACACCCACCAGAGTAAGACCTATAAAAAACAGATTCCATTGTTCTTTTCTTTTAAAATATCTTACAAAAAGCCATATAAAAGTAAGTATAAACAGATTGCTTACTATTTGCAACCATAATCCTATATAAAGCCCATAAAGCCACACACTTAAAGGCATAGGAAGTGATGCAAAAAAGGAAGATATCAGTGAGATCTTATTATTTTCAAATATTTCTAATGATATAAGATAAAGTATAACAACATAAAAAGCCATTGAAATGCATATTAAAAAATAAAGTGTCACCCAAGCAGGCAAACTTGAAAAACTTGTTAAAATAGAAGAAGACAAATAATATAAAGGTGGTTGAAGGCTTGCTTCTTTTTCTTTTCCTAAGGAGATATAAGAATCATAATAATTCCACTGCTTTGTGTCAAGAATTCCCTCGACAGCAATTGAGTGATAAAAAGGATCCGCTGCTTTAAGATTACCTGGATGTGATAACGGGAGTCCATCTAAATTTAAATAAAGAATAGATGAAAACGCAAAAAGAAACAATATAACGTAAGATAAGTATTCCTCTTTAAAAAAATCCCCCATTTATCTTATAAAATACTCATTAATTATTAAGTTTTTGTTTTTAATACTCTTTTCAAATAAACTTAAATAGTCTTTACTAATTTAAGATAAACTGAAGATAAATGAGTAAACAAAACAAAATTTTTATGCCTGAGGATCATATGGATTCACTATATAATTCCAAGAATCCTTTAGTAAGATTTGTTCATAATAATAGGTTAGATAGACTTGCTTTTTCTTTGCCTAAAAAAAATAATTTAAAAGTGTTGGATGCTGGTTGTGGAGAGGGGCATTTAATCCAAAAATTAAATTCTGTTAATAATAAAAATAAATATTATGGTGCTGATCTAACAGGCATTGCCTTAAAAAAGGCAAAAAAAAGATGCCCTTATGCAAATTTAAAAAAGATGGATTTAACTAAGTTAAACTATGATGCTTCTTTTTTTGATATTGTTATATGTAGTGAAGTTATAGAGCACATTTATGAATATGAAAAAGTGATTTCTGAATTAGTTCGGGTTTTAAAAAAAGGGGGCTTCTTAATAATAACCTTTCCTAATGAGAAGTTATGGACTCTCAGCAGAGTGCTTCTTTTGAGAAGACCAATAAAAGTTCCCGATCATGTCAATTCTTTTCAACCAAAATATTTTAAAGAAAAAGTAAATATGAAATTGGTTTACCAATTTAATCTGCCCTTTAATATGCCTTTCTTCTTTTCTCTTGGATGTTTGATGAAGTTCAGCAAAGAATAATTAAAAGTTAATATTTTTTAGCAAAATCATTTAATCTTATTTTTATAAGTTCAAAAAGCATAGAAAAAGAATCTTTGAATAATCTGACTTTACTAGAAGAATCGTTATACCATTCAACTCCTATCTCTTTTATCTTTAGGTTATATTTATTTGCCAAAAAAAGTATTTCAACATCAAAACCAAATCCGAATATTTTTTGCTTTTTGAATATTTTCCTGCTTTTTTTCATGTTAAATAATTTGAATCCGCACTGTGTATCTTTTATTTTTAAATTAATGAAAAAACTAACTAAAAAAGGAAAAATATTTCCTGCCATAATTCTCCAGGGTGTCTGTTTTTCTACAACATTAGATTCTTTTGTCCTTCTAGAACCTAAAATGATGTCATATTCAGGGATAATGGCTAAAAACTTCTCTATCTCTTCTATAGGAGTACTTAAGTCAGCATCTGTAAATAAGGCATAATCTCCTTTGCAATGGAGCATTCCGCTTTTTACTGAATATCCCTTTCCCATATTACAAGGGTTCTTTATAATTATTATATCTTTTGAGACCTTAATTATTTTATTTATTGTGTTGTCTGTTGAACCATCATCTACAACTATTATTTCAAACTTGGCTTCTTTTTTTTTTAGATATGCTAATATCTTAATTAGGGTTTTTTCTATTCTCTTTTCTTCATTATATGCAGGAATAATAACAGATAAAAATTTGGGTTTCATTGTTAATCCAGGTCAATTGTTATTTTTTTTTCTTTTTCATTAACTTCTTTTATGATCTTGTGGTTTTCCAGTTTTTCTTTTATTTCTCTAATTGAATGTTTTTCTCTTGCTTTTTTAATTTCTGACAGGACCTTATCTAAAAAAGCATATTTCTCATATATCGCTTCTCCTTTCTTTTGGTTTTCCTGAAATGCATCAAAAAAGCCTTTAATCTGTACTTCCTGCTTTTTTATTATACCTTGAAGTTTTATTTTTTCATTATCTTTTTTAGAAACAAAAATATTTTGTTCTTCTGAAATACTTAAAAAATATTTTGATATTGCTTCACTAAAGAGATTAAACTTTTCTTTTTTATTATTTTTGAAAGTAATTAAATCAAATGGAGAAAAATTTACAGGCTTATTGTTTTCAAAATAAACAAAGGGTTCTGGACTCATTTTTTTTATTTCGTCAAAAACATTATAGATTTGGGATATCTCTTTTTTTTCCAGTTGAATCTTTTTCTTATCGATTTTTGCCCTGTGGCATATTTCTTCGGCATATTTTCCGCCGAGCCCAAAATTTACTGCAAGGGTTATGACAATCGAATCTTTATCTGTTGTTTCAATTGATTTTACAAATTTGCCTTCGTCTAAGTTTAGAAAATTAACTTCTTTTTTGGGATAATCATAAATCGCTCCAGGCCTGATTAATCTAGAACCGAATCCTTTGTATTCTTTTGCCATAATTATTTTATAATTTTTATCGCATAAGATTAGATTGCCTGGCCTAAATAATTCTATTAATAAAAAATAGTTACTTGTCAATGTTTCTATTTCTATCTCTATAATCCTCTCAAATTCCTTTTGCAATATTTTTTTTATTCTTGTTTTCAATAAATGTTTTCTTAAAGAAAGAGCCAACTTTCCGCTTTCTTCAATCTCCTCTTTTGTATCTGATAGAAACATATAATTAGGGAAAAAAACATGGAGAAATTTCTTTTCTTTTCCAGGTATGTAAAACTGAAAAATTATGTGCTCTTCTTTTTGGAATATGTTTTCTACTCTTGATTCTTCAAGTACCTTAATCTCTTTCATTAAAAAAAAAAGGTCTATGGAAGATAGTTCTTGTGCCATATTGCTTCAATAGCATAAAATAAATCAAATATATTAATAATTAACTGAAAAATTTATAATCTAATGTAAAATATCAAAAGAAATATGATCTCTTTCATAATTCCCTGTCTTGATGAAGAAAAAAGAATTGCTTCTGTTATTAAGCAATTTGGAGTTCTAAAAGGTAAATATGATTATGAGGTTATTATAGGAGATGGCGGAAGCACAGACAAGACAGTAAAAATTGCAAAAAAACACGGGGCAAACGTATTTCAGAATAAAAGAGAGAATCAAAATATTGCAAAAAACAGGAACCTTGGGGCAAAGTATGCAAAAGGTGATATTTTGGTTTTTTGTGATGCAGATACCAAACTATCTAATCCCTTATTCTTCACTAAAACAATTATTTCTAAATTTGAAGATACAAATATTGTGGGCGGTGTTCCAAAGATAAGAGTACTTCCTAAAGAAGAAAAAAATGAAGATAAATTATATTTATTTATACTAAATCTATATTGCAAAGAGAGCTTTAAAACAAAAAAACCTATAGCGAGCGGACAATGCCAGATAATTAGGAGAAGCACTTTTGAAAAAATAAAAGGATATAATGAGAAGCTTGCACATGGTGAAGATGGAGACTTAATAATGCGCCTTGGAAAAATCGGAAAATTATATTTTTTCTCTAATCTCACTATTTATGAAAGTGCAAGAAGATATAGAAAATGGGGATACTCAAAGCTCATAACAACTGCAGCTGCCAATTTAATGTCAAGAGCTATTTTCAAAAAAGATATATTGAAAGAATGGGAAAGAGTTGAATAATTTTTTTACAATTATTTTACAGTAACTGATTTTGCTAAATTTCTAGGCTTGTCTATAGGCAATCCTTTTTTTTGTGCTATATAATAGGTAAGCAATTGCCCAACGATTGTAGCCAATATCCCAAACTTTCCGTCGTTGTCTGTGTTTATTTTTATATCTCCTTCAAATTCATTGGCTATTTTTATTACCTTTGCTCCTCTTGCTTCTACTTCTTTTGTATTTGAGAGCATTGCATGGTCTTTATTGCTTATTAAAGAGATAACAGGTGTCCCTTTTTCAATAAGGGCAATAGTGCCATGCTTTAATTCCCCTCCCATCATTCCTTCTGCATGAATATAAGATATCTCTTTTATTTTAAGTGCAATTTCCCTTGCAACGGGGTAGCTTAAGCCTCTTCCTAAGATATAGATATCTTGGTAATTATAAATATCTTCAGCAATTTTTTTTATTTTATCTTTTAAAACATGTATTTGCTCTATTTTTTCAGGAAGATTATCCAAATTTATCCAAAAATTGAATTTTTGTGCAATTGATAATAATAAAGTAACTTGATTAACAAAAGATTTTGTTGCTGCAACACATATCTCTTGTCCTGCTGCTATATTTAAAGATACTTCTGACATTCTCTGAATTGTTGAATAGGGAACATTCACAATTGAAACAATTTTTGCATTGTTCTTTTTTGCATATTTTAAAGCTTCAATAACATCCATTGTTTCTCCGGATTGTGACATTGCTATAACTAAAGTATCTTTATCTACTCCTATAAAATGCTCAAATTCAGATGCTATTATTGTCTGTGCGTTAATATTGCATTTATGAAGATAATATACCCCTAATAGAGAAGCATGATAACTTGTCCCTGCCCCTACAAACATTATTTTTTTTGCTTTTTTCATCAAATAGACAAATTTGTCAAAAGATTCTTTCTGCTCTGCTTTAAGACTTAATAGAAGCCTCCTTACTACCTTTGGTTCTTCCATTATTTCTTTAAGCATATAATGCTCATATTGGTCTTGATTTGATTCTTCCTGCTCCCATTTAAATTCCTGAATTTTTTTTCTAACTTCTTTTCCTTTAGAATCATAAAAAACATAATTATCAGATGATATTATTGCAAATTCATCGTTGTCAAAAAAAATTGCTTTGTCTGTAATATCTGAAAATGCATATATATCTGACGCAATAATATTTTTATCTTTGCATATTCCAAGAACTAATGGAGAGTCTCTTCTCAATGCATAAATATTTTTATCTCCTTCTATCATCAAAAGAATGGCAAATTCTCCTTTTATTTCTTTAATGAAATCTATACAAACATCAAAAATTTTTTTTGATTTTAGTTTTTCTTCAATAAAATGTGCTGCTATCTCTGTGTCTGTCTGGCTTATGAATTTATGGCCTTTTTTTATAAGATCTTCTTTTAATTCAAGATAATTCTCAATAATTCCGTTATGTATCAGTGTGATCTTTTTATCGCATGACTGATGAGGGTGTGCATTAATCTCTGTTACTCCTCCATGTGTTGCCCACCTTGTGTGTGTGATTATTCTTTTTGTCTTGTCTTTAGTATCTGGAATCTTAATATCTCCAACTTTCTTGTATAATATTTTGCCATCAAAATATCCGAAAGAATCATATCCTCTGTATTCTAATCTTTTTAGTTTCTTGATTGCATCTGTAACATAAAATTCCTCTTTTGAATTAATTCCCACTATTCCACACATTTTAAATTCCTCTCTGCTTCATTCAATATCTTTTTTAACTATTTCTCCTGGCAATGTTGTCCTATCTGGCCAGATCTTTCTTCCAGGATAAATTGAAGTATGTATTCCTGTATGAACACAATCTCCTATTATTGTTCCGAGTTTTCTTCTTTCTGAATCGATCAAACTTCCTTTGACATGGCTTTTTATATTTGTATCATCGTGTCTTAAATTTGCTGTTATTGTGCCTGCTCCAAAATTCACATTATCTCCAATCACACTATCGCCAACATAAGAAAGGTGTCCAATAGAAGTATTATCTCCTATTATTGAATTTTTTATTTCAACTGCATTTCCTATTTTTGAATTATTTCCTATTGTTACTGCTGCTCTTATAAAGCAATTTGGCCCTATATTACAATTATCTCCTATAATAACTGGGCCTTCTATATAACTTCCTGATTTTACTATTGTCCCTTTTCCTACACTTATCTCACCTTTTATTGTTGCTCCTTTTTCTATTACTCCTAGATTTTTGGTTTTTATCCTTGATACTAGGAATTCGTTCGCTAAAAGCAGACTCCATGGATAGGTTATTGGAAACCAATAGTCTGTTACTTTCACATAATTTACTTCTTTGTTGTCTTTCAATAAATATGAGATAAAATCTGTAAGCTCATATTCTCCTCTCTCTGATTTTTTTAATTTGTAAGAAAATATTTCTTTATCAAAAACATAAACTCCTGTGTTTGCCTTTCCTGCTCTTTTTTCGTTTGGCTTCTCTTTCATGCCAATTATTTTATTGCTTGTTGTAATTACTTCTCCAAAGTTTCTTATGTCCTCAATCTCTTTCACAAGCACACAATATTTATGATCAATACACTTCTCAATGTCCTTTCCAGAATAAATATCATCTCCATTAATCACAAGAAATCTTTTTTTAATGAGCCTTTCAGCAGCCAATAAAGCCCCCCCGCTTCCGTTCTGCTCTTTCTGTTCAACATATATTATTCTAATATTTCTAAAATTATTACCTAATCTCTCTTTAATCTTCTCTCCTTTAAATCCTATTACAATTATTGCTTCATCAATAATATTTTCAAGCTGCTCGAGAGTATGCTCAATTATTGTCTTATTTGCTATTTTAAGTAGGGGCTTTGGTTTTGTTGCTGTCAATGGATGTGTTCTTGTTGATTTTCCTGCTGCTAATATTACTGCCTGAATTTTTTGTATTTTTTGGGTTTTAGGATTCATCTTATGCACCTTTTAAACTCCTATTTCTTTTTTTATTGAATAAGATATTTTATTTGCTAAGATTTTAATCAAATTTTCATCTTCTCCTTCTATCATAACTCTTGCTAGCATCTCTGTCCCACTATATCTGATTAAAGTTCTTCCTTTTTCTCCCAATGTTTTTTCTGCTCTTTTTATCTCTTTTTTTACAGAAAGAATTTTTTCAAAAGGCTTTTTTTCTTTAACTTTCACATTAATCGTAATCTGTGGATATTTTTTCAAAACAGATGATACTTTTAATAATGAACCTTTTTTATCTTTCATTATCTTTAAAATCTGTAATGCTGCTAAAATGCCATCTCCTGTAGAATTATAATCTGAAAAAATAATATGCCCTGAGAATTCTCCTCCTAGATTATAGCCTTCTTTTCTCATAGCATCTATAACATATCTGTCTCCGTTAAGAACTTTAACTACTTCACCTTTATGTTTTTTTATCAATGAATCAAAAGCAAGATTTGTATATTGTGTAACAACAACAGTGTTTTTTACCAGTTTTCTATTCTCAAGAAGATCAATTGCTGCAATTGCCATTATAAAATCTCCATCAATAATATTACCTTTCTCATCAATCATTATTACTCTGTCTGCATCTCCATCTAAAGTAATTCCTAAATCTGCATTATATCCTAGAACCGCTGCTTTTGCTACCTCTGGCTTTAAAGCACCGCTTTCTTTATTTATATTATTACCATCTGGATTATTACCCAAAATAACAAGTTCTGCTCCCAGTTCTTTAAAAATCAAAGGAGCGACTTTGTATGCTGCCCCATTTGCGCAGTCAAGAACTATCTTTAATCCTTTGAGTGAAATATTATCTACTGTGCCTTTTATAAACTCTATATATCTCCCATGTGCATCATCTATTCTATGAGCTCTTCCTATTTCTTTTGAAGTTATATGCTCTGATTTAATCTCTGGGCTAAGAACTAATCTTTCTATTTCCTCTTCAACTTCATCTGCTAATTTATATCCTTTTGAGTCAAAAAATTTTATTCCATTGTCCTCTGCAGGATTATGTGATGCCGATATCATTATACCCGCATCAGCTGCAAAAGATCTTGTCAAGTGAGCAACAGCAGGAGTAGGCATAGGTCCTACAAGCAAAACATCTGCTCCCATAGAAGTCAATCCTGAAGTTAATGCATATTCAAGCATATATCCTGAAAGTCTTGTGTCTTTTCCTATCAAGAAAAGCGGCTTTTTGTTTTCTTTATTCTTTAAGACTATTGCTGCTGCCTTTCCTAATTTCAGGGCTATTTCTGCTGTTATAGGATAAGTATTTGCCTTTCCCCTTACTCCATCTGTACCAAATAGTTTTCTCATGCCTTTTAAGGTTTTTCTGTAATTTAAAAGCTTAATTACAAAGAAAGTTATAATAATGAAAAAATAAAGTTTATTTTTAATTAATTATATCAAATAAAGGTTTATTTTTAATTATTATTCAGAAAAATCACTTTTTATGGTGATTATTTAAATTTAAGAATTTATTTTTCTTTTTTATTTTTAACATATTATAAAAAATTATATAAATATTATAAGATTTCTTATAACTTTGGTTTATACCCAAAAAAAGCAGTGGGTGGGGTTTTGAAAGAAAAGTCACTTGCTGCTTTTTTTATTTTTACAAATGAAAGCTTATATTGTAAAGGAAAAAGAAGGAAGCTTTGTATATAGCAACGCTATGATTGTTGAAAACCCTGATTCTATTAAGCTAATAGATCATCCAATAAGGCTGAAGATTCTTGATTTATTATCTAAGAAACCAATGTACCCTGCTGAACTGGCTAAAGAGCTAAAAATGCATGAACAAAAAGTATATTATCATATTAAGCAGATGTCCAATTCTGGATTACTAGAGGTTGTTGAAAAAGAAGAGATAAGGGGAACTATTGCCAAAAAACTCTCGCCAAAGGTTCTTAATTTTGCATTTACTCTATCAAAAGAATGGTCTGATTTACATAATCTGTTTAAGACAAAAGACAAAGAGGTTTTAAATTTCTTAACGCCTTTAATAAAAGAAGGTGTTCTGAATTCTAATATTGTTGTAGGCAGCCCTGATCCACATGGTCCACATAAAGCAAGAGCAAGAGATGGGCATTATGGAATTGATTTGGCTTTGTTTTTAGGAAGTTTGTGCAGTGCTGAAACAGAATTCAGCACAAAATTAGATGTTGATGTTGATTTAAAGCAAAGCAGAAACTTAATCCTTGTGGGAGGACCTGTAACCAACTTACTTGTTAGTAAGGTAAATGATTTCCTTCCTGCAAAATTCTCAGATAAAAAACCTTGGGGTATTATATCTAAATTAAAAACCTATACTGAAGAAAGTACGGGGATGGTATGCAAAATCCCCAACCCCTATAACCCTGAATATTTCATAATAGTAATAGCTGGCATTAGGTTTATTGGGACAAAAACAGCTGTGATGGCCTTTACTCGCAATACAAAGCAGGTAATTTACAGATTTACTGGCCAAAAAGAATTCTATTCTATTGTGCAGGGCTATGATATGGATGGGGATGGGAAGATTGATAGTATTGAGGTGCTGGAATGAGAAAAATAATCCTGGCCTCCTCTTCTCCAAGAAGAAAGAAATTCTTCACTGATTTATTTGGGAGTAATTTTGTCTGTCATCCGAGTTCTTATGATGAGAACAATAATCTTAATCTTACTCCTGAAATGTTAGCGAAAAAACATGCATTAGGCAAGGCCAGAGATGTTGCCAAACATTATACTGAAGGGGTTGTAATTGCTGGTGATGCTTTTGTTGTTTTGAATAATAAAGTGCTTGGAAAACCAAAAGATGAGGAAGACGCTTTTAATATGTTAAAAATGCAGTCTGGAAAAACTACAAAAGTTATTTCAGGACTGGCAGTAATAGATATAGATAATAAGAAAGAATATATTGAGCATGAGACAACTAAGATTAAGATGACAAAAGTAACTGATAATGAAATCAGATTTTATATTAAAACAAAAGATCCTATGGATAAAGCAGGCTCTTTTGGTATGCAGGATAAAGGTGCTGTTTTTGTGGAGAAAATAGACGGTTGTTATTCTAATGTTGTTGGGCTGCCATTGCCTAAACTTTTAAAAATATTAAGAAAGCTAAAGATTAAGATTTTTGAGTATTAATTATTTTAATTTTATGTCCCCTCTCCTCTGCTTCTATTCTGCACGTATCAAATATCTCAGCATCCATGTTCTCTCTTATTTTAGCCTTTGAATATCCCCTTTTCTCTAGTCTCTTTTTTAGTGCTTTCAAATCGCATTTAGTTATTATGCATAGATCAACATATTTTTTAGGTAAGTAATGAGAAAGGTGTGAATCAATAATTATTCCTTTAATTCTCTCTTTTTTCTTATTTTCTATCAGCCTAATCACTGCCTTGTTCAGTCTCTCAATATCAATTATCTTTGTATCTCTTTTCTTATCATATCCTTCAGAAAGCTTCTCTTTTTCAATAACTTTATTCACATCAATATATTCATATCCTTTTTCTTTTGCTGTTTTTTTGGCTATTGTTGTCTTTCCTGTGCCAGGTGTTCCTGATACAATAATCACTTTCATGGTTATCAAGAGCTTTATTAAATATAAAAAACTATTTAAATATCAGAATAAACTATACTATATCCTATTTGAAAGAATTGGAAGGAGGAATATAAAATGTTAAAGATGAAAAGAATATCTGAGTGCTATGACATGAAAGTCTTTACAGATGAAGGAGATTATTTCGGGGATGTTGAAGAATCCATATTAACAACAAATAAAGTTGTTGGGTGGAGAGTTAAAGCAACAAAGAATTCCTTCTTAAACACTGTTTTAGGAAGCGCAAAAGGAGTTATTGTCCCACATCCCTTAGTTAAATCTATGGGAGATATAATGATAATAAACAAATCAGCAGTGCCCTCTTATAACCCAGAAGACGATAATTAATTCTTTTCTTATTTTTTATTATTCTAGCAAAAATATATAAACCTTCTATAAATAGAAAAACCTATGAAAAAAATAATACCTTTGAACTATGAATTAAGTTTTGAACCAGATCTTACAACATTTAAATTTGAGGGAAAGGAAAAACTTCTCCTAGATATAAAAGAACCGACAAAAAAAATCGTACTTAATGCAGCAGAGCTTGAGATAAAAGCTTGCTCTCTTTTTATCAATAACAGAAATCTTACACCTGAAATAAAACTAGATAGTGAAGAGGAAGAACTTAGTTTGTCATTTACTGAAACACTTTCAGGAAAAGCCATTCTCTCAGTTGATTTCACAGGCACTTTAAATGACCAATTGGTCGGTTTATATAGAAGTAAATATCATGTTGGTGAAAAAGAAAAATTCATGGCTACAAGCCAATTTGAAGCTGCAGATGCAAGAAGAGCCTTTCCTTGCTTTGATGAACCAGAAGCAAAGTCCACCTTTGATATAACTCTTATCACAAAAAACAATGAGACTGCAATTTCAAATATGCCAGTAAAGGAAGAAAAAGTGATTGATAATAATAGAAAAAGTTTTGTCTTCGAAAAGACTCCTTTTATGTCAACCTATCTTCTTTATTTATCTATAGGTGAATTTGAATATATAGAAGAGAGAACAGGAAAAGCATTAATAAGAGTTATTACAACTCCTGGAAAAAAAGAGCAAGGAAGATTTGCATTGGAATTAGGGAAAAAATTCCTGGAGTTCTATGAACACTATTTCCAAATTCCCTATCCTCTGCCCAAAATGGATTTAATTGCTATTCCGGATTTTGCTGCGGGTGCAATGGAAAATTGGGGGGCTATTACTTTTAGAGAAAATGCTCTTTTATTTGATACAAAATTCTCATCTACTGCAACAAAACAAAGAATTGCTGAAATAATTGCCCATGAAATAGCCCATCAGTGGTTTGGAAATCTTGTTACAATGAAGTGGTGGAATGACTTGTGGCTAAATGAAAGTTTTGCCACATATATGGCAACAAAAGCAGTTGATTCTGTCTTCCCTGAATTTGATTTTTGGAGCCAATTCATGAGTGATTCAACTGAATCTGCAATGAGGCTTGATTCTTTGAAATCCTCTCATCCGATTGAGGCAAAGGTAAAAACACCTAAAGAGATTGCTGAAATATTCGACGATATAAGCTATGATAAGGGTGGTTCTATATTAAGAATGCTCAATAATTACCTAGGAGAAAACGACTTCATTGAAGGAATAAAAAGTTATCTCAACAAATACAAATATTCAAATACTGAATCTGTTGATCTTTGGGATTCTTTTGAAAAAGCATCTGAAAAACCTGTAAAAGAAATGCTGAAAAACTGGATAAAAAACACAGGTTATCCTCTTGTTGAAATAAAAGAAAAAAGAAATGAATTAGAAGTAACACAGTCAAGATTCCTTCTTGAAAAGCAAAATACAAATGATACTTGGAGCATCCCTTTTTCAATATCTTTCGAAAACAAAAAAATCTCTTTGCTTTTAGAAAACTCTTCTTCAAAAATAAAAAAGGAAACTAATTTTTATAAAGCAAATGAAGGACAATATGGATTTTACAGAGTAAAATACCCTGCATCTGCATTAGCAGAATTAAAATCAAAGATCAAAAGCAGACAATTATCAAATATAGACAGATGGGGCATACAAAATGATTTCTATGCCTTATGCAAATCTGGAGAAGCTGCAACAAAAGAATATCTTGAATTAGCTGAAGCTTATATTGGAGACGAGGATTTCCTTGTGTGTTCAGATATACAAGACAATCTTGCTTCATACTATTATAATTCTTATTATGAGAAATTCAATTCTCAAATAATAGAATACAATAAAAAATTCCTGAAAGCTATTTTTGATAAATTGACATGGGAGGTAAAAAAAGGAGAAAGACACACTACGCCTATGCTGAGAGGGAAGACACTTGCTTTCCTGGGAAAAATGGGAGATGAAAAAATAATTGAAGAAAGCAAAAGAAGATTTGATATTTATGTCAAAGAAAAAAAACTCACTCCTGATCTCCAATCTCCTGTCTTTAGTCTTATGGCATGGAACGGAGATGAAAGACTATATAACTTGTTTAAAGAGTTATACAAAAAAGCAAAAACCCAAGAGGAAAAAATAAGATTCTTGGGTGCAATCTCTTCTTTCAAAAATAAGGATCTGCTCCAAAAGACCTTTGATTTCATGCTGTCTGATGAAATAAGATATTCTGACATGATTTATCCTATTGCATATCTTGCAGGAAATCCTGTTGCCAAGCCAATGCTATGGCCTTGGACAAAAGCCAATTGGAAAATACTTGAAGAAAGACTTGGAGAGACAAAAATGCTATTAAGAAGAATAATAAATAATCTTGCTGTTCTCTCTGATGAAAAAAGTGAGAAGGATATAACAGAATTCTTCAAGAAGAATCCAACAAAAGGCATTGAGATGTCTCTTGCTCAATCATTAGAAAAAATAAAGATTAACACAAAATATCTTGAAAGGATGAGAAAAGAGTTTTCTTAATTTTTTTTATTTAGAGAATTTAGACATTATGTTTTAGAATATATTCTTTTTAGTAACAAAGCATCTTCTTCAATATTTGGGCTCTCAGAAATAACAACACCTTTTATTTTGAAATCTTTCCAGACTTTAACCAAGTCTTTATAGTTCATATCCGATTCTTCCAAAATTAAGTGATTTCTTTCTCCTTTTTCTGTATAATTTATGCCAGATAAATGTATATGCATATTGTTTAGTCCTTCTTTTCCTAGGTAATTTTCAACCTTCTCCAAAACTTCTCTGAATTCTTTCTCTGTATTATACTTACCTCCTGATCTCGCATGGATATGTGAAAAATCAAACACTGGCATGACCCCTTTTATTTCCTGACTTATTTTCAAAAGCTCATCAACATTGCCAAATTGCGTTTCCTTCCCTGTTGTTTCGGGTCGCAACCAAACATCATATCCTTTTTCATCCATATTTTCTCTTATCTCTTTTATTCCTTTTTTGATAGTCTCAAAAACTCTTTCTTTTTCCATATTAAGATAAAAACCAGGATGAAAGCAGACACTATATCCTCCGCATAGATTAAGTATTTCTGCTGATTTTTCAATCCTTCCCTTGCTTGCTTGCATCTTTTCAGGTTCTATAGCATTAAGATTAATAAAATAAGGAGCATGGCATGTTAAAAATATATTATTGCTCTCTGCCTGTTTTTTAATCAGCGGTGCTTTTTCTTTTGTTATATTGATATTATGGACAAACTCTAATTCCATACATTCAAGATCAAGCTCTCTTACTCTTGAGATTCCATTTAAAGTATTCCTATCTATTGTAGATAATGGTACTCCTGCTGTTCCGAATAACAAGGAATTAGGCTGTTTCATAGAAAAAAATATTATTTAATTTTATATAAAGATTATGTATAATAACGTATAATAGAAAAAATATTAAAATTACTTACCCATGAATTTTCTCATCATTGGGTTCATATCATAAAGGTGCTCTCTTGCAATGTCTTCATACAATTTATAGACAATCATAACTGTTAATAAAATTCCTGTTCCTCTTGATAATGCGCCCATTAAATCTGCTGCTGCTGCTAAAAATCCTACAGCAATAGCTCCCATTACAGTTAAAGGCATGATATATCTATCAAGCAATCTCTCTAAAATTCTTTTATCCTTTCTAAATCCTGGAATTTGAAGCCCTGAAGACATTATTTGGTTGGCAAGGCTTCCTGAATCCATTCCTGAAGTTTGCACCCAAAATATGGAAAATAAAACAGATCCTCCTATCATAAGGAGAATGTATATTAATGAATTAACAAGAGTT
Source organism: uncultured Methanosarcinales archaeon (assembly GCA_964392465.1). Taxonomy (GTDB): domain Archaea; phylum Nanobdellota; class Nanobdellia; order Woesearchaeales; family GW2011-AR15; genus JAAXVZ01. Next base: position 19,773 of record CAYMPC010000003.1, read on the forward strand.
GGCCAAATAATAGACCATTGTCCTCCGCTTTGAAATAATGTGTTAACAAGATTCGGCCCATTTAAGACAGCGACTAAACCTGTGGGAACGCCTCCTGCAGTATATCCCCCTATTATAGGTAATGGGTTCCCTCCTGTCCAGTTTTGCAGTAATCTAACCCATAATTGCAATGTTGCAAATAAAGAAGCAACTAAAATAACTGGAATGTTACTGGTATAAATAAATTGAAGTGGCCATCTTATACCGTGACCTCTAACTCTTCCAAAAGACAACGGAATTTCTATTTTCATTGCTTGTGCATACACTGCCATTCCGAAAATAACAATTGTAGCAAGTATTGTAATAAAAGCTATGCCTGCCCCTGTAATATCTCCATTTGTAATAGAAGCTATCATGCCCCATAAGGTTCCAACAATTGGACCCTGAAAAGTAGATTCCCAAACAAGATTTCCTGCTGTGTCTGTAAATGAAATCAATCTTATAAGTATCTGTTTACTAATCCCTGCTGCGATAAACAGTGAAATACCTGAGCCAAACCCCCACTTACTTACTATCTCATCCATAAATAAAACAATCATACCTCCCAATAATAACTCAAATATCAGCAGAAACTGAAATTGCAACTTTAATGCACCTGTTACTCCGACAGGTGGCATTATCCCTCCCATAAAAACATAAATTGCTGATTCAAATATAATAAAGAAAATGGAGAACAATTTCTGAAATCCCTGAAACTTTCTTTTCCCCTCATGGGAGGTTAAATCAAATTTAAATATTCCTGCTCCGTTTAATAGCTGTAATATAATGGACCCTGTGACAATTGGACCTATCCCTAAAGAAAGCAAAGAACCAAACTCTGCACCCAAGATAATAGAAAGATATTCAAATTGTGCCAGGGTGTTTTCTCCCAGTGGCCAAAGAGGAATCATTCCTAATATAAAAAATAAGACAAGAACAATTAAAGTCCATTTTAATCTTTCATTAAAAGGTAATCTTTTTTGTTTTGGTGATTCAACTTCAGGAAGATTTAAAATGATATTATCAAAAAGTCCCATTTTATAATAATAAGAAAAAATACTCCTTTTTAATTCTATTTATTTTATTGATTTTATTCTGAGGGGGATTTTTCTTTTAATTCTATCTTTCCGCCTGCTGCTTCTATTTTTGAAATTGCATTTTCGCTTGCAGAATCAACTATTACTTGAAGCTTGATTTTTAGGTCTCCTTTTGATAATAATTTGGAATAACCCAAAGAGGATAAATCAATTAAAAATACTTCTCCTTCTCTCTTCATGGTGCCATCTTTCAAGAAAGTGGCTAGTTTGTCCTGAATTTGCTGTATATTTATTGTTCTAATTTTTTCTGCCCTTGATTTAAAACCATATTTGCCAAGGTAATCTTTTTGGCCTTTTGTGATTTGCATAAGTTTTGCAGATCCCCTTTTACCTATATTTGATCGGCCAAATCCTCCTCGGTGGCCTGAGCCCCTATGCTTCTTTTTTGAGCCGTAACCTGCTGTTTTTTTTGCTGCCCTTGCCCTTGATCTCTTGGTTCTTTTGGTCTGCATTTTAAATCATCCTTTTAATCAAATCATTTATCTTCTCTCCTCTATAACCTAATGCGCCTCCTTCATTAAACCCATATTTGACGCCATTTCTGCCATATCCTTTTTTTGGAGGAGATAATCTAAAATATCTTTTATAACTTTTTCCTTCATAAACTATGCATTTTTCATATTCTATTTTTCCTTTCTTATCTTTTGTCCTTTCTTTGAAGAGTTCTCCTCTTTTCTTAAAAAGTTCGTCTCTGCTTTCTTTAGAAATCTCTCCCCATGTAACATAATCTTTAACTGAAATAATCGCTCCTCTGTTTGAAGGAGTCTCTTCCAAAATTATACATCTGTTTTTTTGGTGAAGATTTAAATGCCTAAATGTTTCTTTTACTTCCTTTCTTAAGTTTACTTCTCCCCTTACCCTTATAACTGCTAAAAGAGTGTCTTTACTTTTTTCTTGTCTCTTTTCTTCTTTTTCCATCTTTCTTTACCTCTTTAGGTTTTTCTTCTGATTGTGTTGCTGTTTTATTCAGGCTTTCAACTTTTTCTTTTTCTGTAGGACCATCTATTGCGCTTAATCTCTGATAGTGTATCTCCTGCAACTTCGTACTCATTAATTTTTTCAAGGCATCTTCTGCTGCTTTTATCAAATTGATTTTTGTTCTTGACTGGCCATATGTTTTTGACCACGCATCTTTTACTCCAGCTAATTCTAGAATTTTTGCGATTTCTTTATCTACTCTAAGTCCTGTTCCTTTTGGTGCAGGAACTAATTTTATTATTGAAGATCCACACTTTCCTTCAACTTTAAAGGGTAAAGAATGTGGTTCTCCGCATCCGCATTCCCAACTTCCGCATCCTCTTCTTATCTTAAAGATATTAAATTTTGCATTCCTTATTGCTTTTTCTCTTGCCGGAACTGTCTCTTTAGATTTCCCATACCCCAATCCAATAATTCCTTTTTTATTTCCAACTACTGCCAATGTTGCAAATCTTGGTTTATTTCCTTCTTTTGTCTTTTTTTGAGTTTGTCTGAAAATCCTTCTTTTTCCTCCCCCAAATTTTCCTTTTGCTTGACCAATTAAAAGCAAGTCGTTTTGAAGGTCTGGAATTAAAGTATCTAGAATCCCTTTTTCCATTATAACATATCCATTATCAAGAATAAAATTTATATCTGTAATCTCGCCTGATGCTACTCTTTTTCCAAGTTCTGTTTTTGGTTTCCACTCTGATTCTTTTATAATTATTGGTGCATCTTCATCTACTAAAACACTCATTTCTTCTGTTTCTTTTTTGTTTTTATCGACCATTTTAATCATTCTGATAATATTTTTTGTTTTGCTTTTTCAAAAGATTCCTGGAGTTTTACAGATTTTTTATCTTCTTTAGAGAGAGTTTTTACATATTCTTCTATGTGCTTACCAAAAACCCTATCTTCTTTTGGAACAACTTCTTCTGAAAATTTTATTTTAAGTCCCGCGTCTGCTGCTCCTTTCACAACCGCAAATATTTTTGATCCTTTTATTGGAGCTTGTAATCCTATGTCTGTTATTGCTTCCTGGCCTTTTGTTCTTGAACCTATTAATAATCCCGTAAGATATGCCGCGGGTGTGTTGCCTGTGCTTAACTCCCATCCGTATTTTGCCAATTCTTTAGAATGTGCTGATTTTATTATAATATCTCCTTGTTCACCATATTGAATGAGCTGAACCAACATATGTTTATTTGATTTTCTGATTACTAACCTTGGTAATTTAGATTTTAAGATAACCAATCTTGATTTATAATCTGTTCTTCCTTCTCTCTTTCTCCTATATTGTGCCGTAAATATTTTTTTGTTTGCCATTTTTTACCTATTTGACTAATTTGTGCTCTGTTAAATATAATTTAATGTGCCTTTTACTTCTAAAAAAACCGCCTTTAGATTTCATATACAAATTTTTATACACTTCTTGTGTAATTTTATTTTTTTTCTTGAGGTTTTTTAAAAAAGTTCTCTGCAACCTCATTTTATTAATCCATGTTCTTTTTGGTTTTAATCTAGCGTTTGCGCTTCCTTTTCTTGAACCTTGTCCTCTTTTTCTTCCTTTTAGTTTTTGTGCTTTATTTTTTCTTATTCTGGCTTTTGAAATACCTTTATCTTGTTCAAGTAGTATTGCATCATCTTTTATTAATGCCCTTATATCTGCTCTTGTTATTGCTTCCTTAATTTTATCTAGTTTCAAAAGATTGAACTTTATTTTCTTAGAGGATCTTTTTGAGATCTTTGCTGCTAATCTTTTTTGGATTTTTGATTTCATTTTTGATCATTAAAATTTTTTTGTTAATAGTTTATCTATCTCTTTTTTTTCTAATTTTTTCTTCTCTTCTTCACTTAATTTGTCTTCAATAGATTCGTCTTTTTTCTCAGATTGCTTCTTTTGTTCTATTTTTTCTTTTTTTCCTTCTTGTTTGCCTTTTCTTGTTTCTCTTAACTTCTTTTTTTCTTGCATATATTCTTCTGGATTTTTTATATTTAAGATAGTAACCTTGTTTTTGATTAATTCCTCAATCAAAATAAGTTTCTTTTTTAATCCCATTTTCCCCGAGATAATTGCCCCGTTCTCTTTTGGATTAATGTTTTTAATGTCCTTGATATTTTTTACAACAACAATAGATAAGCCGGATTTATGTATTCCTCTTAAAACTCTTGGGCTTCCGTATCCTGGTTCTACTATTGCCTGTCTCTGCATTCTTTTTCTTTGCTTTGAATCCCATCCTCTTGGTTTTCTCCACACTTTTGATAGTCTCTTTTTTTTATAAGAGTCTTGGCGCAAAAATTTAGGGTTTTTTGCCTTTTTCCTTTTTTTAAAGTCTAATAATTTTTGATCGGTCATTTTATATCTTCTTTCCTGCTTTTTCTATAATATAGATACCATCCTGAAATATTCTTCTATCAAATCCAGGCCTTCTTGTTGTTTTTTCAATATCTGCGGCAACTTGGCCAGCAAGTTCTTTGTTACTGCTTTCAATAGTAATAATATTTCCATCAACTTTAACTGTCACTCCTTGCTTTAATTTTAATTGTCTTGGAACCTTTTCCCCTAAAAAGTTCTTGATTAACATTATGTTATTTGATACACTTACATTCATGGGAAAATGCCCAGAGCAAATCTTTAAAACATATACATAATGCTCACTAAGTCCAGCTATCAAATTTTTAGTATGTGCCCTATATGCGTGCAATACTGCTTTATCTTTCTTTGAGGCCGATTTGCATGAAAAGACTATTTCCCTATCTTTTAATTCTACTTTAATAGAAGGGTTATCAAATCTTTTTATGTTTGCTCCTTTATTTCCCTTGAAAGTAAAATTATTTTTATCTTCAATAACTGAAACTCCTTCTGGGAGCTTTACTGACTCTACTAAATCTTTTTTTGCCATTTTAATCTTCAATAAACATATGCTATTAATTTTCCACCAAGGTGTTTTTTCGTTGCATCCTCTTGGGTCATCATTCCTTTGTTTGTTGAAACAATCAAAAATCCAAACCCAAATGCTGGGAGGAATCTTTTCTCAAATTTTTTATATTCTTCTACTTTTACTTTATTTCTTGGTTTTATTACGCCTGTCTGATTTATGTTTCCTAATAAACTAATTTCAAGATATCCTCCTTTTTCATCTTTAATCTCTTTTATTTCACCAAGATAATTATTGTCTTTAATTATATTTAAAACAGCTCTTATAGTTTTTGAGTTGTGTCTAGTAACTAATTGTTTTTTTCCTTTTTTGTCTTCCATACTTATGTGTGAAAGCACATTTGCTAATGAATCGTTGAGTACCATTTTTTTCACTAATTATATTTTTTAAATCCTATTTTTGTTGAAATTTCTCTAAAGCAACACCTACAATATTTTAAATTATATTGACCTACAAATCCTCCTACTCCTGTTCTGCCGCACCTTGTACATTTTAAGGTTTGTCTCCCACAAGATCTTTGCTTAGGTAAATTGTATTTTCTAAACCTCTTTAGTTTCTGTGGTTTTTTCATAAGCTGTTTAAGCATCTTGTTTGGGTCTGATGTTGTCATTTATTATTCCTCCAAAACAATATTGAATTTTTCTTTGAAAAAGGCAATGCTTTCTTCCTGAGATATTTTATGTGCCTTACCTATTTTTCTTGAAAGTTTTCTTCTTCTTTTTACCCTATATCCTGGTCTTGATAATGTTGCAGTAACCTGAAAACCAATAATACCTATTTCTGAATCATATTCCAACCCGGGAACATTGATATACTCATGAATCCCAAAAGAAACGTTTCCTTCTTTATCAAAAAAATCCTTTTTCAGTTTATTTTCTTTTGCTAAGATAAGTCTTGCTAGTAAATCTTCTATTTTCTTTTTGCTTCTTATGCTTATCTTACACCCTATAGGAAGACCGGGCCTAACACCCCAAGCCGGAATTCTTTTGTTCGTTACTGTTTTTACTGGCTCTACTCCTGTAAGGTTTTTTAACAATTTACTTCCTTTCTTTAATAGGTCTTGGTTCGTTCCTGCGCCTACATTTAAAGTAAGCTTCTCTATTTTTATTTGTTTCATTGGATTCATTTTTAATCAATCATCTTTATTGCTGGTTTTTCCTTGCCAATCATGAAAACAGAGCTCTGTGGTGTTTCAAATTCTCCGTTTTTTGTTTTAACAAATACTTGTTTATCTTTTATTTCTATTATAGTTCCGTGCTCTCCTGCGTGTTTTCCTGTGATAATATAAACATAGCTTCCTTTTTCGAATTTAAATACTTCAATTATTTCTTGGGAAGGGAGTTTTATATGAACGCTTTCCCCTATTTTATATTTGTCCTCTTTAACAAGAATGTTCTTTCCGTCAAACAGATTTAATTGATGTTTTCCTTTTTTCAGGGTTGTTTTTCCTATAATTTTACATACTTTTGAAGAAGCTTCTTCATTAGGTATAGAAAGAAGTTGTAATTTCTTATTTTTATTAATATGCATCCTATATTCTTCATTAGAAACCGGAATAGATAATACGTCCATAAAACCAACAAGATCCTTTAAATTCCTTTTTCTTTTTCCATCTACCAATATTTCTTTATCTCGTAATGTTGCTTTTACTTCATTTGAGGTTTTACAATATTTCAAAAGATCCTTGAATATTAAAGAGAGAGGCATACTTAAAGTAAAATCTTTTCCAGGCAATGGCCTAATAACAAACTTTTGTCCTTTTTTCTTTATTGGCCATGTCTTTGGGACTGTAAGTGTTTTAATGTGTTTCTTTGTCATCTTGCATCCTCATTATTTCCTCTTCAATAATTCTTGCCTTTTTTTATCGCTTGTATCCATCTCCATAATCATTATTTTTGATATTTTAATAGGATATTTTATTTTGGTTCCTTCTTTTTTTTGATACTCTACCCCTGCTATATAAACAGTTGCTTTTTTTGTATTAACTTTTTCAACTTTTCCTGTTTTTCCCTTAAACTGGCCTTTCATTATCTTAACTTTGTCTTCTTTTCTTACTCTAACTGCTCTTTTGCCTATTTTTTTAATTAAATCTTCTGATAAATGTGCATGTAAAAACTTTCCTTTTATATGCAAGGGAGCCTCGCTAACATATTTCCTTTGTTTTCTTGGCTTCTTGCTTGACTTCCATTGATTTGAAAATTTTAACATTTTTTATCCTCTCTTAAAATCATAAAATAATACTAGCCATTTTTGATACTGCTGGCCATCTTTCAGTTGCTTCTTTTGCAATCGGTCCTTTAAAAATTGTTCCTTTGGGGTTTCCTTTGTCATCTTTAAGGACAACCGCTGCATTGTCTTCAAACTTTACCCTCATGCCGTTCGCCCTTCTATATTCTTTTTTTTGTCTCACTATTATTGCATAAACCATTTGTTTCATCATATCCGGCCTGCCTTTCTTTACTGCTGCCCTTACAAGATCTCCTATTCCTGCAGCAGGCTTTCTTCTCTTAACTCCCTTATATCCAACTACAGATATAATTTCTATTGTCTTGGCACCTGAATTATCGCATGTTGGAATTTCTGCCCCAACAGGCAAACTCTTAACTATTTTTGCCTTAACTGCTTTCATTTTTTAATGACCTCAACAACAACAAACTTTTTTGTTTTACTTAAGGGTCTGCATTCTTTTATTATGACAATCTCTCCTTCTTTTGCACCTATTTCTGAAGGATTGTGTGCTTTTACCTTACTTCTTTTTTCTTGATATCTTTCATATTTAGGAACGTAAACTCTTCTCATCCATTGAACTGTAACTGTTTTTTGTGCTTTTGCACTAACTACTTCTCCCTTAAATGTCCTTCCTCTTGTCTTAAGAGAAGGTGTTTTTCCTCTTGGTTTTTTTTCTTTTTTTTCCATTTTTAACATGCCTTTATTCTGTCTTCGGGTCTTTTGGTGATTTTTTTCCCTTCAATTATTTTATTTTTGATTTTTAATGTTGCGCTTTTCTTTAGGATTTTAATTTTTTTATCTTTTTTTTTAAGAGTTATCGTGTTTTTTGTTTCGTCTATTATTATTCCTTCGTGTTTTTGGTTATTATATGTTACCTCTACTTTTTCACCGATTAGTTCTTTTTTTTCATTCATGTGTAACTTGAATTGTTTCAGGAGGAAACCCAAGTTTTATCAGTTCTTCTTTGACTCTGACTATGTGCTCTCCTTGCAATTCGATTTTTTCTTCTTTAAATGTTCCTCCGCAAGCCAACATGTTTTTTAGTTTTTTTGTGAGATCTTTCAAATCAATTTGTTTCGTATCAATGCCTTCGACAACTGTGTTTTTTTTTCCGAATTTTTTTTTAACGAGCTTGATAGTGATTTGCTGACTTTCCTTTGCTATGTTTTCACACACACAAAGTTCCTTTGGTAAACCACATGTATTACATATATTCATTTTGTTTTAAGTTGAGTCATTAACCTCGCAATATTTTTTTTTGTTTTTTTTACTTGACCAGGGCTTTTCAATGTCGTGCCTGTAGCAACTTGTGTATTCAATTTTATGAGCTCTTTTTTAAGTTCAAATAATTGTATTTCTAGCTCTTCTTTTGATTTTGATTTTAATTCTTTAGTTTTCATTTTCTGCTTTTTTCTTTCTGGATTTCTTTTCTTTTTTTGGTTCTTCTTTTTCTGTCAATTTTATTTCTTCTGCTTTAACTTTTATTTCTTTACTTATATCTTCTATTTCTTTTTCACTTACTTCTTCAACTATTGGTTTTTCTTCTGTTCTCTCTTTTAATTTAATATCGTCTGGTAATCTAACGTTTGGCGGCATAATGCTAACTTTAATGCCAACAATGCCTGACTTCAAATTGGCTATTTTGTATGCCGTATCTACTAATGCTAACGCAGGATTTCCGCATTTTTTTAAATATCCTTGATAAAATCTCCATGTCCTTGCCCTGGCACTAGGGATTTTTCCTGAAATTAAAATTTCAACTCCTCTTGCTCCTGCATTTAGTGTGTCTGCCATTGCTTTATGTCCTATTCCTTTAAATCTCATTGTCCCGAATTTCTCTAAAGAGGTTGCTATTCTTTCCGCAACAACAGATGCAATTAGATTAACATTTTCTATCTCACTAATTTCTATTTGTGGATTTTCTAGTCCGAATTTTTTCTTTAGCTGTTTTGTAAGCTTTTTTATGTTTGTGCCCCCGCCACCAATTATTAATCCTGGTCTTGAAGCATAAATAATTATTTTTTCGCCTAATGGTGTCCTTTGAATTTTCACGTGACTTAAGCCCACTCCTTTTAAAGTTTCGCTAACAAATTCTTGAATTTGATATTCTGTCTTATTTCTTAAAATAAAATCACGCTCTATCATTTTTGAATCTCCTTAATTTCTTTTTTCGATCTTATTTCCTTTACTTTTTGTTGCTTTTCCTGTTTTTCAGTTTTCTTTTCTATTAAAACAACTTCAATGTGTGATCTTTTCATCTTTTGTCTTCTTTTTCTTCCAAAATGCCATGGTCTTGCTGCCCTGTTTGCAGCAATGTGTGATATAAAAAGATCTTTTGTGCTTAGGCCTTTGTTTTGTGCATTTGCTTCTGCACTCTTAATTATAGTCAATATTTGTTCTGCTGTCTTAATAGGATATCGTCCTGGCCCTATTCCTTTTTTATGGCCCGTATCTCTATTAAACCTTCTCATTGGAACTGCTGATTCTTTTGTAAGTACCTTTTCTAAAAAGGCTTTTGCTTTTTCAACTTTCTTGCCCCTAATATAATTACAAATTTCTACTGATTTTTTAGTAGAGATAGATAAATCTCTTCCAATGGCTTTGGCCATGTTTTCGTTCATTTCCTTTAAATTATATTTGAATTTCATTTATCTCACTGATACGCTTGCGCTGCTTCTAGTTGCTCCTACTCCTGGTGCATTATGTGCGACTCTTCTTCTTGTCAATGCAAACTCACCAAGAAAACAACCTAGCATTTCTTCTGTAATATGGAGTTGAAAATATTCTTTTCCATTATAGATTTTAATAACTGTTCCTACCATTTGCGGGATAATAACCATGTCTCTTGCATGTGTTTTTATATCTTTATCTCCTTTCTTGATTTTTTCAAGTACTTTCTTTTGATCTTCGGTTATGCCTCTTTTAATGCTTCTTCTTGCTCTGCTTGGAATTATTTCTGCAAATTCATTTAGAGACATTTTTTTTAACTCTTCAATTGTTTTTCCTTTGAATGTGATTTCTTTAGCCATTTTTTTTACCTATTATATTATTACCTCTGCATACCTGTTCTTCTTGGCCTAATTTTACCAACCTTTGCTCCAGGTGGAGCATTTTTGTCTGCTATTGTCGGCTGACCTTTTTTCGAAGATCTGTGTGTACCGTGAGGATGATCGACTGCATTCATAGATTGTCCCTTTGTTCTTGGATATAATTTATTTCTTGCCCTCATATAATGATATCTATTTCCTGCTTTTAAGAAAGGCTTGTCTTTTCTTCCTGCTCCTGCAATCAAACCAATTGTTGCTCTGCAGTTTGGATTAAAAGACCTTTCTTTTTTAGAAGGCAACATTATAATGACTTCGTTTTCTCTCTTTGAAATTATTTTTGCAAAGCATCCTCCGCTTCTTACAAACTTTCCGCCATCTCCTGGTTTTATTTCTATATTAAAAATTGCTGTTCCAACAGGTATATCTTTCAAAAACAATGTGTTGCCTGTCCCTGTTGCAGCCCCCTCTCCTAATTGAATTTGATCTCCTAATTTAATTCCTTCTGCCGCAACAACAAATGTTTCTTCTCCATTATTATATCTTATTTTCGCTAATGGTGCTGAATGTCCTCTGCATTTTATGAAATCTACTATTTGTCCTGAAGATGCTTGATTTGGATATGCTACTTTTGCTTTATACTTAAAACTAGGTGCCCTATATGTGGGAGACCCCTTTCCTCTTGCTTGCTGAATTATGTTTTTTCCCATTTTTTACATTAACCCAAGTTGTGTTGCTAAATCAATTGCGGGTGTTTCTTCTGCAAATCTAATATATGCTTTTTTTCTGCTCTTTGTGTCTATTGTTGTGTTAACGCTTTTTACTTTTACTTTGTAAATTTTCTCTATTTCTTTTTTAATATCTTCTTTGTTTGCTTTTTTATCTACAATAAATACCAATGTGTTATCTGATTCCATTTGTCTGATTGTTTTTTCTGTTGATAAAGGATATTTAATAATTGACTCCATCTTCAATTCTCCTTGGTTTCTTTAGATACTTTTTTTATTGCTCTTTTTGGTTTGTCTGTTTTTTCTAATTTTGTATCTTTTTTGATTTCTTTCTTTATTTCTAAACTTGATTTGTTTTCTAAAAAAAGGTTATTTTTTTCCAGTTGCTCAATTGCTCCTTCTGTATACAAAGTTAGTCTTCCGTAATCACAACCGGGTGCCAATAATTCAACATTAACGCTTTGTATTTCAACAACATCTATTCCGGGAATATTTACTGCTGTATCAATTAAATCACATTTTTTTGAAACAACAATTAAAGGGCCTTTTCTTCCTTTTGTTTTTCTTCCTCTCCTTCTTGCTCTTCCTGTTAATGATGTTGTTTTTGAACTTCTTTCTAATTCTTTTTCTAACCCAATTGTTTTTAAAAATGCTAAAACTTCTTTTGTCTTTTTTATATTTTCAATATCATTTTCTAAAATAAGAGGGTATTCTTCAACAAAATGACCCCTTTTAACTACACATTCTTTATTAACAGAAGCTGCCATTGCAGACCTTATTGCCTTTTTTCTTTCCTTATTATTGATTTTTTTAGACCAGTTTTTATCTACTTTAGGAGGGTGTGCTTGCCTACCTCCAACTGCATAAGGTACCGTAGCTGCCTGCCAATTAAATCTTGTTCCACTGTGGCTCATAATTTTTCTTGGCACTCTTGAAATTCCAATTCCATATGCTGTTTTATAATCTCTTCTCCTTCTTGAAATTTTAGATGAATATTTTTTTCCTGCTTCTATATCTGTTCCATATGGCTGCCTTTTATGAGATTGAATTGCGAGAACTGCTCTTTTTATTAAATCTGGTCTTATTGTCTCATTAAATTGAACAGGTAATTCTATCTCTTTCTTTTTTTCTCCTGTTTTTGATTTAATTATTGCTTTCATTTTAATTAATTACCTTGTTTTTCCGAGATACTAATTTCTTGTATAGTAGGCAATTCTTTTTGCTTAAATTGTTTTATTGGTTTTTGCAAAACTATCATTCTCTTTTTTGGGCCCCCAATTGATCCTTTTATTAAAATTGCCGAAGATTTAACATTACCATATTTTAAAAATCCTCCTTTAGGAGTTATTTCTTTTGGATCTGAAACTATTTTCATTATTTGTTTGTTGTGTTCTGTTCTTAAATGATAACCCATTTTTCCTGCATGTGCTACTCTATACATTATATGTCCTTGTGCTTTCCATGGTCCCAATGAACCAGGGTTTCTTATTGATTTTTCAGACTTTGCCTGTCTTAATGAAATACCAAATCTTTTTACTGGTCCTTGAAATCCTTTTCCTGTTGTAACTGCTTTAACATCAACTATATCTCCTTCTTTAAAAATAGAATTCAAGTATATCTCCTTATCTTGGTTTTCTTTAATATAATTAAATTTCTCTTCTAATGTTCCACCAAGAGCCAACTCGAAAATTTCGGGTTTCTTTTTCCCGATAGAAGTGTTTTTTGGTTGTGTATATACAACTGCTTTAATATCGCAATATTCTTTTAAGTCGATTTTTCCAAAATCTTCTGTTTTTTGTTTCTTTGAAAAACTGAGCTTTCTTGCTAAATCTTTATCTTTTCCAAAAAATATTTCTTTTTTTACGTTCAAAACATTCCCTAATTTTTTGTAGAATCTTATTGCTGCAATCTTTAATGGAGGACATTCAATAATAGTTACTGGAATAGAAATCTCTTCTCCTTTGTAATGTGATTGCTTTCTTGTTTCTATGGCTTGTATGTGTGTCATGCCAACTTTATATCCTGCAAATCCAACTAACCCAGCTTCTTTGATTATAGGGCTGCTTCTAATTCTAGGATATTCTCTTTTCGCCCTTTTCCTGGGCCAATACTGCATTGATCCTGATCTTGGAATTCTTACTGATGGCATTTTATTTAAATACCTTTTTTATTTTAAGTGACCTATTGTTGGCTCCCCCTTTAGAAGCTCAAAGCTTAAAGGAACCTTTTCAGGCCAAATAAACATTTTTTATTTGTCTTATTTGTGTTTTCCTTGTTATTTAAAACAAGTAGTCATTTGGAAATATAAGTCCTTTATAAACATTACGGAATAAAAATTAAATATAGATTTAGAAAATTTTATATAGTGTGTTTATAAAAGAAAAAATATGGTCTTGGAATATTTAGTTAATCCCTTAAAGGCAGAAACTCATCCTTCAATTCTGTTAATACATGGGTTTATATATGCCTCATTAGGATTAGTATTAGGTAACTGGATATTTAATGAACATGCTTCTTTAATCATGGTCTTTCTTACTACTATGGCAGTAATCCCTTTGGTATATAATATTATTAAAACAGAAGAAAAAAAAGATTTATTAGATATAAATGAAAAAAACCTATTAAAAGAACATTCAAAGGCCTTATCTGTTTTTATGTATTATTTTTTTGGAGCAACCCTTGCCTTTGCATTTTGGTATTCTGTTTTGCCTGAAAAAGAAACAGCAAACTTATTTAAAGTCCAAATAGACACTGTCGTTAGCATAAGGTCTAAAGTTACAGGAAACGCGTATGAAAGTTTCAAGGTTTTTTCGTATATACTAGCAAATAACCTTAGGGTTTTAACCTTTTGTGTGCTTTTCTCTTTTTTGTATGGAATTGGTTCTATTTTTATACTTACCTGGAATGCATCTGTAATTGGTTTTGCAATCGGAGATACAATAAAAACTGGGTTATATCAAATTAGTCAAACGCTTAATTTTACCTCTTCTCCAAGTTATATTCATGCTATTTCATATGGTTTATTGAGATATTCTCTTCATGGGATCCCTGAAATTCTTGCGTATTTTGTTGCTGGTTTAGCTGGTGGAATAATTTCAACTGCTGCTATTAGACACGATTTTGGAACAAAGAAATATGTAAATATAATCCTTGATTCTTCTGTATTATTACTTGGAAGCCTGATTATAATAATAATAGCTGCCTGGCTAGAAGTATATGTAACTCCTTTGTTTTTCTAATTATTCTAAAAGCTTTACTTTCCCAGGAGAGATCTCAAAAACTTCTCCGTCTTCTATTAAAGAATTAATTATTATTTCGCAATTATCTATTTTAACATGATTAATAATTTCCTGGATGTCTGCTCCGTCTCCTTTATCAAGGATTGCAATAACATTCAATATTTTTTGATATGGTCCTGTTTCAATTAGTTGTTCTTCTTCTTGCTCAACAGGAAGTTTAATCTTTTCTTTTTTACTTTGTAATTTTATTTCAAGTTTGTGTATTTCAAACCATTTTTTATCATTTATTTTTTTCACTATCTCTGGCACAATATATTTTGAATTTTCCCATTCTCTTGGTCTGCCTATAACACAAATTAAATCACCAAGTGATATCTTGTCTACTTTTTCATTGTTATCAAAAAATCTGATTTGAATGTTTCCAGAACCATCATCTAAAAGAAAAGAAAGAGTATTGTCTTCTTCTAAAGAAACAACAATGCCCATTATTTCAACTCTGGATATCTCGCCATATTGTGTTAAAATTCCACTAGGTTCCCAACCAGGTCTTTTTATGTATGTTGCTGTTAAAATGTCTTTAATAAGAATTTTTCTAGCTGTCTTCCTTTTAATAACTTCTGCCATCTTCAAATTTTTGAAATATATCCTTTTTTGGGCTCAAAAATGTCTCCTGATCTTTGTAGTTTTTCTATTATCTCTAATACCTTATCTTCCTGCATTCCCTTTGCTGTAGCTTCAATAAGTATATCTTCAACAGGTATGGTTTTTCCAACTTTTGAAGAAATCTCTGTTATTATCTCCTTGACAACACTTATATTGCTCCTTTCTGAAGCAGATACTCCTGAAGTAATTCTGTCAATGTCAAATTTCCCTGTCTGTGGATCTAAACCTATTTGTGTTAAACAGTAATGAACTAAATCTATTGCCCTTTTTGCATCTTCCCTTGTAACTTTAGTATCTAATCTCACTTTAGCAGATGCTTCAGCTAATCTGACTAATGCTTCAAGCTGCCTTGCGGAAATAGGTATGGCTTTTACGCTTGTTTCATCTGCTGATCCTGAGGTTCTCATTTTAACATAATATTCTTTTAGCTCTTCAACTGCCACATCTGTTAAAACAGGCGCAATGTTTTGTCTTGCAAACGCAAAATATTTTTTTAATAATTCTGTATCTATTTCTGAAACAATATCTGTCTTTTCTTTGTGGAGGGATAAAATAAAAGTTGCCATTTGTTCATCTTTCTTTTCATCGGGCAAATCTTTAATTGGAAAAATTAAATCAAACCTATTGATCAATGTGCTGGGCAAATCTATTTGCTTTGCTATAACTTCAAATTGATCGAACCTTCCAAATTTAGGGTTGGCTGCTGCTAAAACTGTTGTTTCTGCCCTCAATGTGGCTTGAATATTTGCTTTGGAAATTGTTACTGTTTGCTGTTCAAGAGCTTCGTGCATTGCACTTCTATCCTCCTTGCTCATTTTATCAAGTTCGTCTATACAACATATTCCTCTATTTGTTAATACTAATGCTCCTGCTTCTAATGCGTAACCTCTTATAAAATCATCTTTTACAACAGTTGCTGTTAATCCTGCTCCTGATGCTCCCTTCCCAGAAACATATCTTCCTTTAGGAACTACTTGAGAAAGCCTTTTCAATAACTGACTTTTTCCTGCTCCTGGGTCTCCAATAAGGAGTATGTGCATGTCTCCTCTTATTGTGCTTCCTTTTTGTTTTTTCTTTCTTACTCCACCAACTGCCTGCAATATAAGTGCTTCTTTAATTTTATCATGACCATAAATTGTTGGCGCTAGAGAACTTATCATCATATCATAAATTTTAGGATTGCTTGCTAAATCTCTGATCTTTTTTTCTTCTTCTGGAGATATTTTCAACTCTAAAAAATCTTCTTCAATGGGCTCAACAAAATTAGCATCAATCATTAAGTCAAATCTTGTTAATTTTCCGCCTTCCTTGGCAGGTATGGGCACTTCTTTTAATATACCATAGACTATGACTTTGCTGCCTGGGTTTGTTCTTTTTTCTGAGATAGGAGAAACTAAATCGTTTTTCAAAAAAATGTCCATTCTTTTTGGTTGTTCCCCTCCCTCAAGATCTTCAGGGGCCTCCTCTAGAACAATCTTTTGCGCATCAACTAATTCCTTGCTCAATAACCTAAATTTTCCTTTTCTTCCGCATCCGCATCTTTCTGGCTCTTTAAATTTTGAGTCCAACTGAAGTATAGTTATAACATTACCACAGCTTGGGCATTCAAATCTTGCTGTTGTAACTTGAGGCCTAACATCTGATTTTTGTCTAACTAGTCCTTTTGTGAATAGAAATTTGTTAATGTGCTTGCTTCTGATATCTTTAATCATTATCTCCATGTTTT
Organism: uncultured Methanosarcinales archaeon; assembly: GCA_964392465.1. GTDB lineage: Archaea > Nanobdellota > Nanobdellia > Woesearchaeales > GW2011-AR15 > JAAXVZ01. The sequence continues at coordinate 36,413 of CAYMPC010000003.1, forward strand.
CAGGGAGATTTTTTATTCTTATCTTGAAATTTTTAATATCTCCTTCAATATCAAACTGTCCTAACGCTATTTCTCCGGCTTTTATCACTTCTTCAGGATCCTCTAGAAGTTGGTCTGCTAATTCTGGATTAAAAACCGATAATGTCTTAAAATCAACAACCAAGTACTTTTCTCCTTTTCTTACTTTTTCTAAGATAAGGGGCAAATAATTTTTTTCCAAATATTCTTGAAATAGCTTAATTATTTCTGTCGGTTCCATTTTAAGAAAAACCTAGAGTTAAACTCTAGGAAAGGTTTTAGTATTTTATTTATTAACTTTTTTAAGGTTAATAATTAATTTGTCTAGTGCTTGATGAACTTCTTCTTCGCTTTTTGTTCCTGTACATACTATTTTTCCGTTGCTAAAAAGCAAGAATGTTGCTTTTGCTTCGTCTAATTTATACACTAATCCCGGAAATTGCTCTGGCTCATACTCAGTATTATCTAGTTTCATAGCCAAAACATTCAAATTTAAGTCCATTCCTACACTTCCTGATGCAACTATATTCTGAATACTTATTTTTGGTTTGATTGTTATATCTATTCCTATTTTTTTCAGGCTTTTGATAATCTTATCAATAGATTGCTCAACCTTTTCCATGCTTCTTGCGCCAGTACAAACAACTTTACCTGAGCTAAATATTAAAGCAGATGTCTTTGGGTCTCTTATCCTTATAACCAACCCGGGAAATTGCTCTGGATTATATTCTGTATTACTTAAAGTTGCAGCCATCTTTTCAAGAGGGATATCATGTTCTAAACTTGTAGAAACAACTATATTTACCACTTGAATATTTTTATCTGTTTTTTCTTCTTTATTTGCTTTTAATTTACCTGCCATAAAAACACCCCCTTATAAAGCCTTTATAAATAATTTTAAAAAAAGAAAGAAGTTTTATTTATAAATACGATGTTTTGAAAATTTGCCTTATTTTGTAAATCTCCATGCTTCTTTTATCATATCATATGCTGTATAACCATATCCTTTTTGCTTATACATATAATCTCCTAATCTCCCGTTTGTTTGTGCTGCCTGAACAGCAGAATCAAATAATTCTTTTGATTGTGCAAGGTAACCTGCACATATGCCTGCCAAAATGTCTCCTGTCCCTCCTACTGTCATAGAATTATTTCCTATTTTATTAACGTGTCTTCTATGTTTGCTAAAAATAATATCTGTGGGGCCTTTCAAAAGAATGACATTGGTTCCAATATGTTTTTGTAGTGTTTTTATATTCACTTCCATATCTAGTTCATCAAAAGACTCCTTTTTTATTGTATTATTATATAAAAGTTCTATTTCCTTTTTATGGGGAGTAATAATACTATTAGAAACAATATCTAAGTTTAATACCTTTATTGCATCCGCATCAATAACAAGTGGTTTTTTTATTTCTCTTATCAATTTAAAAACAAGTTCTTTGTTTATGCCAAGGCCATTACCTATTGCAACCACATCAAATCCTTCACTCAAAGAAATAATTTCTTTGGCATGTGTCAAATTAAGTTCTTCTCCCAAAAACTTTTTTGTTATAATGTCTGGCGTATATGTATTTATGGTCCATGCTACTTTTTCTGGCGCACAAACAGTAACAATATCTACTCCTGTTGCCAATGCTGCCATTGCGACAAATGCCGGCGCACCAACATATTCTTTATTGCCCCCTACAATTAAGACTTTTCCGTTTTGTCCTTTATAGTCCTTCCTTTTGAATTTCATCTTATTTTCAATTATCTGTTTATTTGTTATATAATATTATTGTTTATTTTTGTTGTTTCTTTTTTAATTTTTCTCTATATTGCCTTCTGGCTTCTTTCTGCTCATCTGTAAGTTTTGCTCTTTTTTTTACTGTCTTGTTTAAAGCAAATGCTTTTCTTTTCGAGTATTGTACTGGGTTTTTTATTTTTTCACAAAGCAAATCTGGAAAACATACTCCAAAGTCTTGATAGTACTCTCTACAGTTTGGAGGTAATATCTTTTTGTTTTTTTGTCTGTGATATCTTAGTTGTCCTTTTATAATTCCTTCTCTTAGTGTTTCTTTATTTTTTTTGTTCCATTCTAAAAGGATTAATTCTATATTCTCATAACTCCAATTCAAGCTTGTCAAAAAGTTTGTCAATACAAAAAGAGATCTCTTCCTGCCATCTGGTATCCCTTCGAGTATTTTTAAGATACAGGGAGGAAAAAGTTCTGGGGGAACAGCATAGTCTAGATTTTCAAATGCTTGCTTTTTTTCCTTGCTTTTGTTTTCATCGTTTATAATATTCTTATAATGAATGTCTTCTTTTCCAAAATCAAAAGCAGAAATTAAAAGATTTTCTGCCTCTTTTCTTTTTACTTTTGAAACATCTAAAAAAATAGGGTTTTCTTTTGTATTTATCTTTTCTGGCCTGGCGGTTTCTTTTTCAAAAGTAAGGATTTTTCCAATAGGTATGGGCAAAGAAACAAGACCAGACTTTTCATGCATACTATAGGGTGATCTGTACATGTGTCTTGACGATATCAAAACAGTATCTACATTAATAATAGAAAGAGAATCAAAAAACTCTTTTGGTGGTTCTTTTGCGCCGCATTGTTTACATCCTTTATCAGATGACTCAAATTTTGACATTAATATATTACATTTTGGGCAAATCATTATTTTTGAGTCTTGATCTTTTCTTATCTGTATATTACAGTTAGGGCAAACAAACTCAATTTTTTTAAAAGAACTGTTTTCGACCTTTTTTTTACACAAGGGACATTTTTTTACGCTAAGTTCTTGTATTGTCTTTCCTGTTATTTTTGATATGTCTTCTTTTGTTGTCTTATGGACTTTATCAAAAATGATTTCTCCTTCTTCGTTAACTTCTATAAAATTATTAGAGATATAATCTAATAAGTAAAGTGCTATTTTTTTTGGTCCTTCTGGAAACCAGTTTTTTACAGGGATATTATTTATAATTTCTGGAAATGCCTCAAAGGGAACCCCTATATGGAATCCTTTGTTCCCTGAAAATTTACAGCTAATAGATTCTACTCCGTGTTTTTTTAATGCTTTTATAAATAAATAGGTTGTAAGTTTTGAATAATACCAAAAGGGGCAATCTACATCTAAAACAAGATCCCACCCAATTCTCAAGTTATCTAAATCTTCTTTTCTCATTTCAGTTGTCAATTCAAGGGGATTGTTCCATCTCTCTTCAGAAAGGTGAAAACTGGTTGCTCCTTTTTTAACAAATTCGAGAAGATCTGTTTCATATACAAGAATATCTGGTCTTTTTCCGAATCCGTTTTCTCCAAATTTTACTCCCACTTCCTTATTTTTGCTTGATTCAAGAATTGCCACCTGAACTTCCTTCTTTTTATAATAAAGTAATCTTTGGCTTATGTCGAACATATCTAAAAAAAACAAGAATAAATTTATATTGTTTTATGTTGTAGAGATACAACATGAACAAGGAAAAAGACAAGGAAAAAGAAAAAGTGTTGTTGCTTGAAGAATTAGAAAAACTTAGATGCAAAGATCTACCTATTATTGTAGAAGGGAAAAAAGATAAAATCTGTTTGAACAATCTTGGGTTTTCAAAAATATTTGTCCTTAATGGAGCAATATATGCTTTCTCTGAAAATTTTTCAAAAAAACATAAAAAAGCCATTGTGTTGACTGACTTGGATAAAGAAGGTAAAAAACTATATTCTTCTTTAAAGGAGAACTTAGAAAAAAACCATGTGAAAATAGACAACAATTTTAGAAATTTCCTATTCAAAAACACAAAAATCAGGCAAATTGAGGGCATTATTTCTTACTTAAATTAACTCTTTGATATTTAATTATATAAAAAAGGGCAATGCCTGTAGAAAACAAAACTAAGTAAAAAAAATAAGTCTGTATTTTTTGATTTTTGGAAGAATATACGACTTCTCCTGTTATCTGGTTTCCATTAAGAGAGTGTGTGTTGTTTTCTTGTTTTTCTAGATTGTGTTCTTTTTGGATTTGGCTATTGGTTTTTTGTTCTGTTTTTTTGTTTGAATCTTCGTTCGGATTAGAATAAACGTAAACTGTTTCTGTAATTTCATACGGTGTCTTTCTATCTTCTCTTTGAATTTTTATTTTTAAACTAATGTTATTCTGATCAAAAAAAATTAATTTGTTGTTAATAAGTATGATTTTACTAGAAACTGGCCCTATTTGAACTTCTGTTTTTTCTTCTTCACTATATTTTTTATTTCCTTTGTATAAATGACTTGACAAAGAATAACTGTGTTGGATATTATCTGAATTAAATATTTCGAGGATTGAAAAAACAGTATCGCTATTTGATAGGTTAGTTGTGTAATCTAAAAGAGAATACTGCTTTTTGTCATAAGGAATAGAAGTTGTTTGTTTTTCTTTATTGCCGCATTCTCCTTCAACAACTATCTCTTTTTTTGTTTTTATACCTAACCCTTCAACAACAATAAAATAGTTTTTGTTAGATTCACATACAAAAGATATTGGTAAAAAAAACTCTGTTTCCTGATAATTTTCTTCTAAATATATTGTCGATGTCTCGCTTTGTTTTTTTCCTTCGCTTTCATTATATAATGATATTGGTTTTTTTGTCGTGTTCCCTTTATAAATTGAAAGCTTTGCCTTTCCTAAACTATTTTTGGCAGAATAACTTATTTCTTTAATATCTATCTTGCTTTCAATTTCTCTTTTTGTTTTGTAAATTATTAAATAATCGGAAAAAATGTTTTTATTTGAATTATTACAAGAAAGATTACTTACCTCTGCTTTAATAAAAAAAATATTATTGTTTTGATTTGGAGAAAAGATTTTTTTATTTATATTTGTAGTTTTTGTTTTACTCTTAATTGATTCGCCATATAAATCCTCTATCCAATATTCTATTTCAAAAGGAAAAGAAGTATTGCTTAACGCAAAAGAATATTCAATTTTTTCTCCTTCTTCATAAATGGTTTTAGGTATTTGAATTGAGAGACTTACATTACAAGGAATTGTATCTATATCCAAGACTTCAGCTAATACACATAATTTATTGTTGGTTATGTTTTTATCCGGTTCGAAAAATACTTCTCCGCAAACAATATACTCCCCAGATAAATCAAAAAACATGTTTTCTGTTGTTTTGGTTGTGTAATAATTAAAAGAAACATCTATTGTTGTATCATTAATAAACAAAAAAGAAACATTGTTGCTATCGTTGTTGCTATTATTATTAAAATAAGTAATATTAAAATTAAAAACAGCATTGATTTTTTCATTATATGTAGGATAATTATGATTTATGATTTTAAAAAAAGTATCATATTTTGTTTTTGTGTAAAGGTTTTCTTTATGATTGAAAAAAAGTCCCAAATCAACACCAGAAACTTCTGTCTCTTCGCTTTTTATGTTTTTTCCCCAGGGAGTTGGTGTAGATTCTAGCCATCCTTCTTCGAAAAAAGAAAAAGTGTTGCCTTTTTTTATTGAAAAATTATAAAAAAAATCAAGATATGTAGTGTTTTCCGTATGTAAAACAAGTTTATCTCCTGTGTTTCCTAATCCATTGCCAATAAAATTGTCATCGACACAAAAAAAAACACTGTTTTCTGAAATATTAAATGTTGCGCCTTGATCCAATATCAAAAAAAAAGTATTATTTGAAACTAATTTGCTGCAGTTTAATTGTGATGGACAGCAATCGACTTCGTCTGTCTGCATGTTATCTGTTATTTTTAATCCAGCTACACTAAATAGTCCTTCCCCTTCATAATAAAGTTCAATCCACTCTTTTTCATCTTCGGGAATAAACATAATTTCATTTATCCTTATTTCTGCTTTCACATAAACAGATAATAATATCATCAACAAAACAAATAAAACGCTTTTCATTATTTTGGTTTTTAATCTTAGGTAATATAAATAGTTTTCTAATTTTAGTAATATAATAATAATATTAAACTTAAAAAAGCATATTTTATTAATAAATAAGTTTATTTTTAAAAAGAAAAATAAATAAGTTATTTTATAAATAAAATATCAAGCAAGAAAAAGTAAGAAAATAATAAAAAGTTTTAAAAACTAGAGGAAACTTATTTTACTAGGAAAAATGGGGTTTTTTGAGAATTTTAAAAAAAAAGAGGAAAATAATATGGGTGCACCGCAAAGTGTTCCTACTATGAATAATAATAATCTTTCTACAAATGAAAATTTTGTATTACCCCCTCCTCCGCTTCCAAAAAAAAATTTGTCTTTTGATAAAAATACCTCTTCAAATATTGTAGTTCCTCCTGCTCCTCTTTTTTCTCAAAGCACCACTAACGCTTCTGCTATTCCAAATATAAATTCCCCGCCTCCGTTGCCACTTCCTCAACAAATTCAACCCGCGCCTCCTTTTAGCTTTCCTTCCAATCAATTAAATTTACAAGAATCAAAAAAAGAAGAAACTAACTATGCAAAAACCAATTCTAATTTATATGAAAAAAAAGAAGCATATATAGAAACACCCTTAACTTTTGAACAACCCAATAATACTAAAACTCCTGGTTTTCTTCCTTTAATGCCTCCTGTCAGGCAGCAAACAAAAAACTTCTCTTCTTTTTCTTCTTCTATCCCCTCCTTTGATATAGAAAAAGAAGAAATACCTTCCTTTTCAACACAAGAAGAAACAAATATAAAAGAGGAAGCAGAATCTCTCCCTATCTTAGAAATATTTGATTCTGAAGAAGAAATGCCAAATATGGATTTTAGACATTCTGAATTGAAAAAGCCCTTGTTTATAAGAACAGATTATTTCAGCCAAGTTCTCTCTACGCTCGATTCTATAAAAGAATATGTCACAGAATCTCCTGAAATTATTTCAGGATTAGAAAATCTTAAGAAAAACAGCGATATTGAAAACAGAAATTATAAAAATTCACTTGAAGATATCCAAAGAAAGTTAATTTATATAGACAAAGTACTATTTGAAAAAGAGGGATAATCATGGATAAAGATAAAAATGTCTTTGTGAAGATAGAAGAATATAATGAGATCTTGGATATAGTCGCTTTAATTAATCAAAAAGTAAAAGAAGCAAGAACTATCTTGGGAAAAATAAATGATTTAAAAAACCAGGAAGATCTTGAGTTGGATGTATGGAAAAACTCACTTGATGATGTTGAGAGAAAGTTAAGATATATTGATCAAACCTTATTTGAACCAAGATATTAAAATGAGTGAAAAAGATTATTTTGTTGGGATATATGATCCTTTGGATGTGCGAAGAAATTTATTAGAATCTTCTAAGGAGATAATAAAATCTCTGCAATCTTATGAAAGACTTGAAAAGATAAGAGAGGAAAAACTGAGATTATACAGGGAAATGAAAAGACTAAGTGCTGAACTTGATCTACTGGTTTCAAAGATTAAGCAAAACCTTCCAACTTCTGGATTGAGAAGGACATTAAAATCAAAACAAAAAAGTTTTAGTTCATTAAATGTCTCTCCCGGAGGAAAAAAGTTTTCTTCTGAACTTCAAAAATTAGAAGAGCAGCTTAGAGAAGTTGAAAAACAGCTTTCTTTTATGACTTAGTTCTAAAAAAATATAAAGGATTTTGTTTTTTAATTAGATATGTGTCTCCAAATTCCTGGAAAAGTAATAAGTATTAAAGGGAAAAAAGCTATAATTGATTATGATATAGAAAAAAGAGAAGCGGTAATTGCAGATATTTCTCCTAAAGAAGGAGAATGGGTTTTAGTTGTTGGAAAATTTATTGTTGAGATTGTTCCTGAAAAGATTGGAAGAAAAAGCCTTAATCATTGGAAAAAAACAATGCTTGGTTGAGTGTTTCTATGTTTTTTGTTGTGTATTTTTTAATGTGTGTTTCTTCTTTTTTTGTCAAAATTTTACAAGCAAAATCCCAGTGAATTGCAATACTATCGTTTGTTTTTAAATTAGGAAGGAACCAATCCACATATTCTATATATTGTATTTCTGGTTTGGCATAAGTTAGTTGGTTTTGCCTAAAAACTAAAGGTGATGCAGAAACAAGAAGTTGTTCTTTCATTATCTTCAAAACCTTCCCTACAGAAATAACACATTTGTTCATTGTTTGTATATTTGTTGGCACAGAACCTGTTGTTTTTCCCACCCCTACAAATAAAACATTAAAAGAATGATGTGGATTTACTCCTTCGGGTAATTTGTTTATAAGAAACCTAGCGTGCTTTTCTGGCAAGCCTCTTTTTGTTAATGCCATAATTATTTCCTTTATGTCTTTTTTTGAAAAGGAATCTAGCAATTTATTTCCTATCCAGTAACTTTCAACAACATCATAATCGAAAGGGTTTTTATTATGCTTTTTGGCAATATGTTCAAGATACACATATAGGCCCTCGTATTTGGAAAAATGTGTTTCTATCTTTTTTTTATCATATTTTTTACCCTTTAGCATTAGATAAAAATCTGTGTAAGAATCCTTTGGTCCACAATACCTCAACCTATTTGTTATAGAAGAAAATCTACATGCAAGCTCTAAGCCTTTTTCTTTGTTGCCCATGTTTTTCTAAGTTCCCTTATAGAAAAATTCTTTGTAGAATTCATGAAAAGAACAACACCTGAAATTAATAAAACAATTCCAAATGCCTCACTATAAGAAATTGGTGCTCCTGATGCAATGTTTAAAAAAGTTGTAATTGGAGATCCCAATAATAAAATAGAAGTTGCCAAAGAAACATCAATATGCTTAAGTCCATTATACCATGTAAAAACATAAAAAATTAACATTAGGGAGGTTATCAATATCCAAATTAATTGTGTGCTTGTCAGACTAATTATTAAACTTGTTTTGCCTGTTGCAAATAAATAAATCAATATGAACAATGAACCAAAAAACATTCTTCCGAATGCAACAATATTCCCTGATAAGTTTGCTAAAATCCTTTTTGAAATTATATTTTCAACTGCCCAAAAAAGTGTTGCAACCAGAATCAATAAATCTCCCATTAAAAAAACACTGCTTGGCCTTAATAATAGATAGTTGCCAATTAATAAAATCAAAGAAGCAAAAACTACTTTCTTGTTGAGTTTTTCTTTTAGGAAAAGTAAGGCAAACAGAGTAACAAAGATAAACATTGATTTGTGGATTAATGAGGCATTTGCTGCACTTGTCATTTGCAATCCTTTAAAATAGATTATAAAAGGTGTTGCTCCTCCAATAAAACCAATAACCAATAGGCTTAACCAGTCTTTTTTATTCAATTTTTTGAACTCATTGAATTTAGATGTTATGAAAATCAAAGAAATAAAAAATAATGCAACTATGATATTTTTTGAAAACGTAAATATGCTTGAATCTATTCCTTTGACAGCATATTTATTAAGAAATATTGAAACTCCGCTTATGATTGCTGTTGAAAAAACAAGCAATAATGCATCTCTTTTTTCCATTGGGGTAAAGATAATTTGAAGGTATTTAAGTTTTTTCATTTTATTATTTTACTGTTTTTTCACTTAATTTTTAAATAAATCTTCTTTTTCTTTAATGAATATGAAAATATTAATTATATCTGAGTATTTCTACCCCGAGGAAAAAGGCGGCGGAGAGATTAGTGCTTTTCTTCTCGCAAAAGAAATTGCAAAATCAGGGATAGAAACACATGTTCTTACTTCTTACTTTGAAAAATTAAAAAAAGAAGAAACAATCGAAAAAGTAAAAATCCATAGAACACTTAAAACTGGAAAAAATCCCTCTTCTGTCTTGAGCAATATTAAAAGAGATCTTTTTTTTGAGAGATCTTTGCTAAACGAATTGAAAATATTAGAGGACAAAGAATCTTTTGATATTATACATTGCATGAACATAACTAGCATATATGCAATTAAGTTAAAACAAAAAATCAAAAAACCTTTTGTTCTTCATGTTAACAGCCCTGTCTTATTTTGCCCAAAAGCAACGCTTATGTATCAGGACAGACAAGAATGTTTTTTTGAATGTAAATTATGCACTTTCTTAAAATGTTATTTAAAATCTAAAAATCTTGGAAAATTTGAATTATCTCCTGTTCTTAAATATAACTTGTTTACTTTTTTTGGAATCAGAAAAAAGTATAAAAATTATCAAAAAATAATTAAGAGATTTGATTATTATTTTGCAATAAGTACTTATATGAAAGAACGACTTCTGAAAGCAGGAATTCCTCAAAATAAAATTGATATTATCTATAATGAAATCAACTTAAATAATTTCCAGAGATTAAAACAGAATAAAAACAGAATAAAAAGAATACTCTATCTTGGGGAATATAGTAGACCAAAGGGCCCACATGTTTTAATTGAGGCATTAAAAAAGATAAAACTGCCATATGAAGCAAATTTTTACGGGGAGGGTAATTTAAAAGAGTATTTAAAAAAAGAGATTAAAAATAACAAAATAAATGCAAAAATTAATGAAAAAATTAAATATGATAAATTGCCAGAGATTGTGCAAATGCACGATATTGTTGTTATTCCTTCTCTTGTGGGTGAGGCTTTTGGAAGGGTTGCCCTTGAAGCTATTGCAGCGGGAAAGGTTGTTGTGGCGTCTGATGTTGGAGGAATAGGAGATATTATTAAAGAAGGAAAAACTGGTTTTTTATATAATGGAAAAAATAATTTGGTTTATTTGATTAATCTTCTTTTGGAGAAGAAAATTTCTTTAGATAGGGGTGTTATAAAAAAACACATAAAACATTTGAAAAAAAATAATAGCGAAACAGTAATAAAAATTTACAAGAGATTACAAAATGAAAATAAAAAACAAAAGCAAGAAAAAAATTAAAGTGTTGTATGCTGGGAATTTCAAGCTTTCTCATTACCCTCGCGGGCGAATTTTATATAATGGGCTTCTACAAAATAAAGTAGATACAAAATTAGTTTTGGCACAGAACTTAAAAGGATATTTAAACCTTTTTTTAGAGATAATAAAAAAAGATTATGATATTATAATGGTTACTGGCAAACCTGTTTTTCTTATTGCTTTCTTTCTGAAATTCTGGCACAGGAAAAAAATATTATTTGATGTTTTTATAAGCGATTATGAAAACTTGGTATTGAATAGAAAAAAAGTAAAAGAAGGTAGTTTCTTTGCAAAGGCGATATGGTTATTAGATAGATATAGTTGTGTTTTTTCTGATTTTAATATTCTTGACACTAAATTTCATATAGATTATTTTTGTCAAACATATAAATTAGATAAAAATAAATTTGATGTTGTTTTTGTTGGCGCAGAGGATGAATTGTTTTATCCTAG
>CAYMPC010000004.1:0-43592 GCA_964392465.1 uncultured Methanosarcinales archaeon
TACAGGCATAATGGATTGTAATTATGTTGCTCCTGGTCCTTTTTCTGTATATAAAACAAAAATAATAAAACAGGTTGGAGGATTTGATGAAGAGAGTATAGTGGAAGACCAAGAGATAGCATACAGGGTTCAAAAAAAGCATTATAAGATCAAACAGACTGCAAATGCAGTTGTTTATACAATTGCTCCCAAAGACATAAAAGCACTGAATAAGCAAAGAAACAGATGGTTTAAGGGAAGCATCTTAAATATTATAAAATATAGGTCTTTGATATTTAATAGAGAATACGGCGATTTTGGTTTTTTTCAGCTTCCAATCAATGTAATCTCCTTTATTTTGGCGTTTATAGCAATTTTTACTTTTTTTTATTATACTCTCAGACCAATATATAAGTGGTTGAAAGATTTGTCATTAATTAACTTTGATATATTACCTTTCTTAAGAGATTTAAAAATAAGGATTGATATTTTGGGAATAGATTTAAACCTTGTTTTAATTGTTTTTATTATACTCTTCTTTTCAGTGTTGTTTTTATATATCTCAAGTAGAACTTCAAAGGAAAGAGTCAGGAGGTATGGTAATTTATATATTATCCCATATTTTTTTATATACTTCCTTATTCTTGGGTTTGTATTAGTTAAGGTTTTTATAGAATTATTATTTGGGATAAAACAAAAATGGTAGTAAAAAGAAAAATAAGTCTTAAAAGGTATATCACTGCAGGGATTATTACTTTTTTGATATTTGGATTGGGTATATTACTTGGGATAATATTTGATTATGAGAGAATAAGTTCTTTAACTTTAAAGGAAAGGGCACAAGAACTTGATTATAAAAGCCTTCAGCTACAATACTTGTATCTATCAGATTTAACCGGTACAAATGAAAGTTGCCCGATAATAAGGGCAGCTCTTGAGGAAAGCATTAAAGAATTATCTTATTCTTTAGAACTTGCAGAAAAATATGAAAAAGAAACACAAATTAACACAAAAGAGTATGAAGCAATTTCAAGAACATATCTTTTGGATAATCTGAGATATTGGTTATTTTCGCAGAAGACAAAAGAAGTCTGCAAAGAAGATGTTATAAATGTTTTATACTTTTACTCTAAAAATAATTGCAATATTTGTGAGAACCAAGGTACTATATTAAGTTATTATAAATCTAAATTGCAGGATAAGATTCTTATTTTTCCTATAAACACCGATTTAGAAGATAAAGAGACTTTTATAAAATTGATTAAGATACAATATAATGTTACTGTTTTGCCGACATTAGTAATTAACGGGAATAAATACGAAGGAGTTGTTTCAAAAGAAGAACTTCTACAGATAATCTGTAAAGAATCCTTTAATAAGGAAAGATGTCTAATTTAAAATGCCCAAACGTAAACAAAAAAAACATTTTCAAAATACGTCTTTTTTTAAAAGATCTGAATTTATTAATAAAAAAGCAATACATGTGCTTTTATTAACATTTTTTTTTGTTCAATTCCTGTTCTTAATAACTTATTCTTTTCCTTTCTGGGATGAAGCGGTATATATTTCTATGGCAAAATACATATATACAGGAGGAAATTCTGGATTATTTGAGATACTTAGACCGATTTTTTTGCCTCTTTCTATAGGGATTATCTGGTTAATATCTCCAACAAATCTTCTATTCTTGTCAAAATTATTTATGCTGGTAACAGCAACTTTAGGATTATTTGTTTTGTTTAAATTATCGAAAGAGGTAACAGATAATAAGACAGCATTATTAGCATGTATCTTTTTAATTATTACTCCGCTTTTCTTTCTTAATTCTTTTAAAATATTGACAGATACCCTCTCTTCATCTTTAGCTCTTTTGTCTTTATATCTATTTACTAAAAGAAAATATTCTCTTTCTGGCCTTTTTTCTGGGTTGGCTTTCTTAACACGATTCACTTCAATTTTATTTATATTTGTCTCAGGGTTTGTTTTTTTTGTTGATTTTTTTGTAAATAAGGAGAAGTCAAAAAAAAAGGAAATATTTTTTTCTGCGTTGAGATTTTTTTCTTTGTTTCTTATTATTATATTACCTTTTTTCATATCTAATTATTTTCTTTACAAATCAGAAACATCAACTTCCTTTGATGCGATTTTTCGACCATTAATATATGCTTCAAACACAATAAAAGATTATGTATGGCTTTATCAAGGTAATATATTTTATTATCTTTTTAATGTGTTCAAAGAAAACCCTCTTTTTCTTTTTTCAATAATAGGCATTATTGTTTTTTTGATAGGCAAGTCTTTCAAGAAAAATAAAATAATCTTTTTAGCAATGTTTTCTTTTTTAATGTATTTTTCTTTGCTTCCTCACAAAGAATTAAGATATGCCCTCTCTTTTTTGCCATTATTAGCTTTATTTTCTGCAATAGGAGTTACCTTTTCTTTAAAATTTTTAAAGATATTTAATAAAAAAATAAAATTCTTTTTGATAATTCTCTTGCTCTTATTTTTAATATCTCCTTTTTTAAAAATAGTTTCCTTGATTAAAAACCCATTATTAACTGAACCAGATGAAATAAAAGACATTTATCTTTTTTTGCAGAGAAAGCCCATAGAGGGAGCAATATTGACAACAGATCCCGTATTGGGAATATATGTAGATAACAAGTTAATCCCTGCCTATTATAGCTTAGATGTTTTTGAATCATTGCTTAAGAAAGAGGACTACAAAGCAGTATTTTATCTCCCTTCTTCCTTTCCCTGTCAAGAAACTGATTCAAAATGCAAAAATCAGAAAATAAGGATTGTACAATATCTACTTATTAATCATAAACTGGTGATGGATAAAGAGCTTTTTGGAAATAAATATTATTTATTTACAGACCTGTCTTATTTTGATGAATTGCCTAAAACAGATCTTTTTATAGATTATGGTCTTTCGAATCAAGTCGTCTTATCAAAAAAACCACAGGATAGGCTTCCCATATCTATGTTGTTAGAGGACTTTCCTTCATTAAATGATGATAGAACAGATATTTGGAATAAAGAAAGCTATTATTTGGTTAAGAGCTTTATAATGTCTAATGATATTCCAGCAGATTTTGTCGTTGTTCCTTCACATCTTCTTAATTTATCTTACAGCGAATTAAATTATTTAAAAAATTCAAGAAACAATATTGTGCAAAATGGATATTCACATACAGAAGAACTATTGCTTCCCTATAATCAACAATTTAGTCTTATTAAGAAAGGAAAGGAAATTATCAATCATATGACAAATAAAGAAGTATCTGTTTTTATCCCTCCAAATTATTTGTCAGGAAAAAACACAACAGACATATTATCTCTTTTAAACTACTCTGTATATATTTCTTCAATTGGAGATACAGAAGAGAGCAAGATAAAAAGATACGACCAAACATTTACTTTAATAAAAAACTGGAAAGAGAACACACTAAAAACCAGGGAAGAAGTTGAAATAGAAATAAAAAATATAAGGCAGCATTCGGATAGCCTTGTTTTCTCAGTATATTATTATATGTATAAACCTGAGACAATAGATGAATTAGACTATTTCTATAATTTAACAAAAAACGATTATTACTTATCTGTATATGAATTATATGAGTGGGAGAAATTTATTTCTCAAGTTAATCTCTCCTTTAAAAATAATATAATAACACTTTCTGGGCCGAAAAGTAACTTTTCAAAAGAAGTTACTTTACTTTTTTATTCTTCAGGAAATTACTCTTTAATATCAGACTATAATGAATTTTATATAAAAAATATAAACTCTAATCCTCTTGTTATTTGTCTTGGAGAAGAACAATGCTATAATTTAAATTCAAATCAAGAGATAAAATTAAATGGAATCTGAAAAAAGAGATAAAAAGATATTTTTTTTACTGCTTTTTTTAACTATAATACAACTAATCATAGGAATCTTTTCTGTTTCAAAAGAGATTACTCCAGATGGAGGGATGCATAGCTTAATAGCAGATTTGTATAACTTAAAACTTTTTAGATATAATTATGAACCAATTACAGATGTGGAGCTTACATACCCTCCTCTTTTTCATCTTTTTGTTGCTTTTTTTAATATATTTTATAATAATTCTTTTTTTAATGTAAAATTATTAGGCATAATTATCTTTTCACTTTTTCCGATTGGTTTTTATTTTTTAGGAAAAATTTTTGATGAAAAAGTAGGAATACTGGCGGCTCTTTTTTCAGTTTTAAACCAAAATTTTGTTATTCTCATGCTTTTTTCAGGTTATCCACAACTTTTATCCTTTCTTATATTCCTTTTTTTTTTATCTCTTTTCTATAAGGGAAATAAATTCATGGCAGGATTTTTTTTAGGGATGGCAATCCTCTCTCATCCATTTATGGCACTTTTTTCTGTATTTTTTTATTCAATAATGGTTTTTATAGAACTGATTTTTAAAAAAGTAACAAAAGAGACTTTCTATGTAGGAATAATAGCGGTCATAATTTCTTCTTTTTGGCTAAAAAACACAATTAAATTTTTTTGTAATATGCTTTTTGGAAGGTGGAATAATACAAGATGGTATTCTTTTAATCCTGGCATAATATCTTTATCTGACATTTTCTCCTTTCTTTTTTTCAGACTTAATATCCTTATATTCTTATTTTCTTTTTTCACAGTCTTTTCAATTATTTATTTAATCTCAGTTAAAAAAAAAGAGCCGACACAAATTAAAAAAATTGGAAAAGGTAGTTATTCTTTTTTAATATTTTATTTAATTTGTCTATTTTTTACACTATATCATTATCCCCCTGCTCAGTATAAATTTTTGGATTTATTTACAATCCCAGTTATAATTTTTTCGGCAATAGGGAGTTCTATGGTTTTTTATATCTTTCCAAAATTTAAAAAAAGATTAGTCCTTTTATTGATATTAACTAGCTTATTTTCAATTATTTTGCCTATTCATGCTGTTTATTATTATCAATCTAATTTTTCCAGCCTTTCTTTTGAAATGAAAGAGGCTGCAGTTTGGTTAAGAGACTATGATAAAAACAGGTCAAGGATTATAGTAACATATGATAGCAGCAACCTTGTTTACAGCAGAAAATATAACAACGAGGCAGTTTTCTCAGCTATTGCAGAGAAATATCCTATGGATATGGGTCTTTCAGATCTTGAAGTAAGTAGTTTTTTCTATAAAAAACAACAAGAGGATAGAGAAAAAATAATTAAGGGAGAATGGGAGTTGTTGTCAGAATATAATATTAAATACATTATTTCTAGTTTTCAGCAGGGATGCAAAGAAAAAGAAGTCGTATATAATCAAGACAATATACTTATCTGCAAAAACTAATTTTTCATTACTTCTTTTTTATACCAAATAATAAACTCTTTAATCCCTTTGTTGATAGAGGTTGAAGGAGAGTAGCCAAGTATCTTTTTTGCTTTTTTTATATCTGCGTAAGTCAAAGGAACGTCTCCCTTCGGCATTTCTTCTCTTATGATTTTAGCTTTTTTTCCAGTAATTTCTTCTATAGTTTTTATTAAATCTTTTAGAGCAACACTCTTTGAATTTCCAATATTAATTATCTCATATCTGTAATTTTTTTCTAATGCAGATAAAATACCAGAAACAATATCTCCTACATAAGTGTAATCTCTTTTAGAAGATCCATCTCCAAACATCTTTAT
The DNA here is from genome assembly GCA_964392465.1 of uncultured Methanosarcinales archaeon. Classification (GTDB taxonomy): domain Archaea; phylum Nanobdellota; class Nanobdellia; order Woesearchaeales; family GW2011-AR15; genus JAAXVZ01. Next base: position 5,660 of record CAYMPC010000004.1, read on the forward strand.
TGGCTTTTCTTCCATAATGTTTTTTGTAAATAAATATGGCGCCATGTCAGGTCTTCCTCTTGGACCATATACAGTAAAAAAACGCAAACAAGATATATTCATATTATAAAGATGACTATAAGTATAACACAAAACTTCTCCCGCTTTTTTAGTTGCGGCATAAGGGCTGATAGAATTATCAGTGTTGTCTTCTTCAGAAAAAGGAACTTTATTATTTTTACCATATACAGAGGAGCTGGATCCAAAAACAAAATTTTTTATCTTAAATTGTCTAGAAAGCTCAAGGAGATTTAAAGTTCCTTTAATGTTTGTATCTTGATAAATAAAGGGATTTTCAATAGAGGGCCTTACGCCAGCACGCGCGGCAAGATGTACAACTTTTTCAGGAGAATATTTGATAAATATTTTTTTTAAAGTATTATAATTGGTAATGTCTGCTTTAATAAGGTTAAAATTATTATTAGAAAGGTTGTGATTTATATTCTTTTTTTTCCTTTTAGGAGAATAATAATTGTTGAAATTATCTAAGCATATTACTTTTATTTCTTTTTTTAATAAGGCATCACAAACATGGCTTCCAATGAAACCAGCGCCTCCTGTAACAAGGACAGTTTCCATATTTTTCACCTTTAAAACAATTTTAAATATGTTTAGTTTAGCTCATTTCTGGCCAATCAATCTTCCAGGTAATTATTCTTTGTCCTGAAATATCTCTTACATCATTGAATTGGTTGAAGTATTTTAACCCAAGACCATCATAATAGAAAAGCCTCGTGAACATACTTCCAACAAGATCTTCAGACATTAAAACTAAAGTTCTATTATCTTGTAAGAGAGAAATGCCATACCCAATAGTATTATTATTATAATTTATTACCTTATAGTTTTTTCCATCAGCAAAGCCAAAAGCAGAAGGATAATAAGTTCCTTGTGTTGCTGTTATAAATGCTTCTTTTGTAATAAGATTTATTTGTAATGGGATGGATTGTGTGTTAGAGGTAGGTATGTTGCATTGTAATGTTTTATTTGTATTTTCGATACAGCTAACACTCCCCATATAACTTGGCCAGGGAGCAATCCAATTGTTGATTTCCCTATCATCGGTTAAGGAAGAGAGTTCATAATAAGTCCTTTTGGCAGCATCTTCGCTATAATTATATTCCTTCATTAAGTTGGAAACAAATCCTTCATAATTGTAAAATTTGTAATACATATAGATGTTTGCCCTCTCAAAATCCCAAATCCCAAAATGTGCCCAAACAGGAGCCTTTCCTACCATGTCCTGGCTGGTTATGAAATAATTTTCAGGAGGTATGCAGTAGAGAGAGTCAAGTATTTTTTCAGTTTTTTCTTTATCTGTTATTTTAAGAAGTTCTTTTTCAGCATCTTTTCTGTTTAAAGGTAAAAGCAAGTATAATACTTTTATAGAGTCATGTGTGTCATTTAATTCTTCATCTATTAAAGAAAAGGCATTATTACTATTACAATCCATCATTCTTAAGATAGCAATAGCATGTTCTTCATTATCTGTCAAGAGAATTTTTCCCATCCAATGGGCCTGTGCAGAATTTTGAGAGGCACCATCAAAGGTAACTCCCCTATCACCAAAATACTTGAACCAATGTCCAAAATCCCACCATGAGTTTATTATTGCATCTTGAGAAGATTCTTGTTTAATCTTAGTTAAAGAATCTACCCAGGCATCATTTACACTAGGTATATAATTATATGCAGTTGCATAGCCTTGCTGGATAGGAGTTAATAGTAAAGCTAATGAAAAAACAATCAGAATAAATTTTGATATATTTTTATTTATATCTAATGAGTTACTTATAAACCTAGATAATTTTTCAGCGAGTTCACCAAAAAAGACTGAAAAAGATACGGCAAAAGTAGGCACAATAAGAAGAATAAACCTTATTCCTTTTGTTGAGGCATATATCGTAGCAATAAACCAAATAGTAAGTAAGATGGAATGTATAGGATCTACTTCATGTCTAATTAGCACAGATAGCACTAAACCTATAATTAAGGGAAGGGAAATAAGTATAAGTAAAATGAGGATAGAAATGCTTTGTGCAGTAGCAATATATACAACCAGAGCAAAATAAAGAGCTGAAAAAGATAAGTACATCCAGTTAAACAAGGAAGTTTTCTTTTCTTTTTTTTCTAACATTGTCAAAGAGATAATACTTCCCATAAGACCTATCCATAAGAATAAAGCGCCTCCTAAACTTGAAATAATTTGTCCAAAATCAGCTTCATTAAGTTCTGCTACTGTTGTATAAACGTTCGGCCATATACTTGCACCCCTAGATGCATCTTTTATGCTCACTATTTTCAAAGGATTAAAAAAAGATTTGAAAAAAAGATCTTCTTTTCCAAAAATAGCAAGAGAGATATATGAAGCAATTAAAAAAACCACCAAAAATATAACTATATTTATTAGGGTTTTATTATTTAAAATCTTTTTAATGTCTTTTCTATTATTCCAAAAATCAAAAAACAATAGATATCCAGCATAAATACAGGTTGCACCAATTATAAATAAAAAGAGGAACCACCAACCAGACCATGCAAAACTATACACTCCAATAAATATTCCTGCAAAAAGCGCAAAAACAATTTTTTGCTTAATGTTTTTTGTATCAAAGGCATATATTGTAAATAACATAATCAAAAGAGGGAAAACAGCATTTACAATATCATTGTCAGAACCAAGAGACCTACTTAATATAGTGGGATTTACAGCAATTAAAATAGCAGCTATGAGTCCAGCAAGATTTCCAGAAAGTTTTTTTCCTATTAGGAAAGCAGCAATAATTGCGATGAATGATAAAAACAAGGGAGTATAAAAAGAGGCTTTCATTAAAGTTATCTCAGAATTAAAAAAACTTAGAAACTTGTATAAGTAAGCTATTAAATAAGGATAAATATTTACATCTACGATAAAACCATTTGGAGCTGTCATATGGTTGTCAATTAAGACTCCTTCTCTTATTTCATCCTCAATATGTCCCTTTTCAACGATATTCCTCGCATATCTCAACCAATAGTATGAATCAATATCTCCAAGGTACATATTTCCTTTTTCATCTTTAAATTGTTCTTTTAAAATTTCAGCTTGCTGTATAACTGCTTCTTCTATTGCTTGTGATTGCTGGCCTAAAAAAGTATTAAGTTGCTGCTCAATCAAAGCATTCATATTCTCTTCAGGAAGGTTAGGATATTGTTGAGAAATTTGAGAAGCAATATTGCTTCTGATATTATTATAAATCCCATTTCTTGCCCATTGTTGAGCAATTGGCATTTCATCTGGTATTGTCCTTATATAAACTGATAATAATAGAGGAATTAAAATCAAGAAAAACACAAAGTATTTTGACAGATTGCTATAAATCCCTTTAAAATTTAAAGACAAGTCTTCTTCCTTTTCCTCTTTTTCAAACTCTTTTTTTTCAGAATTTTTATTCTTTTTTGAAAATAATTTTTTTAACCAGCTTAAATCAAAAGAGACATCTTCATCAGATTTTTCAAATGGTTTCTTATTTTTTTGCTTCACAATTCCCCCCTCTAATTACTCTCTTTAAAAATATAAAAAAAGAAAGAAGTAACCTATATAAAGGTTATGAAAAAATTAAAAATCTTCTACAGTGAGCTGCACGACTTTAGAGGCTTTATTCTTAACTTTATTATCCATTCCAACAATATAATTAACATTGGATCTTTCAGCCACACTCAAAAGGTCTTTATCTATAATACCATCAAAAATAACAGCATATACTCCAGTGCTTAAAGACTTAAGTGTTGTCTGCAATTCTGAAATAGGTACTTTTCCAAGTATATTCATTTTTTCGTCTAAGATATATGCGCCTCTTGTTCCTATTAAGTCTTCAAGCATTTCATTGAAAGAACTTTTTTCAGCATCACTTAGTGGCTTACTAACTCTTTGTCTTTGTTCTCTTTCCGGTTGCTGTATCTGAGTGGGTTTAGTAGTTGTTTTTCTACTATCTGTTGCTCTGTCAACTATTACGCTTTCTTCTTTAGGAGAAGATTCCATTTTTGTCTGCTCTGCAGATACTCTGCTTCTTAACGACTTATGGATTTCTTTTTTTGTTAGTTCTTCTACTTCTTTTCCATCTGGTGCTCTTGCAACAAAATCAATTTCTGTAACACCCATTAGTTCCTGTACTATTAATGTTCCTCCTCTGTCTCCATCAACAAAAGCAGTCAGAACTTTTCTTTTTCCTAACTCAACAAGCTCTTCAGGAACAGAAGTACCATTTATGGCAATAGCATTTTTAAAGCCGTGTTTCAAGAGATTAAGGACGTCTGCCCTTCCCTCAACGACAACAACTTCATCAGATTCTTCAACAGCAGGACCAGCAGGAAGCCTTGATTTTCCATACTCCTGTATCTCCATTACTCTTACAGAATATGCAACTTCATCTGCTAATTCTTGCGAATCTGGCATTACAGTATCCATCATTTTCTTAAGCAATTCTTTTGCTCTATCTACAACAAAGGTTCTTTTTGATATTCTGACGTCTTCAATTTTTTCAACTTCTATTTTTGCATTACAAGGACCAATTCTCTGAATTATCTCTAAGGCAGCCGCAACAATAGCAGTTTCAGCCTTATCCAAACTAGAAGGTATAACAATAAGACCCCTTGTTTTTCCTGATTTGGTTTCTGTATCTACTTCAATTCTGCCAATTCTTCCAGATCTTTGGAGTTCTCTTAATTCTAGCTCAGATCCAAGAAGACCTTCTGTCTGACCAAATATTGCTCCAATTACATCAGGCCTATCTACCACACCTTCAATATTTATATTTGCATGTACAATATATTTTGCTGATACAGGGCTTATTTTACCCATTTTTATCTCCTCCCGACTTTTTTAAGCCCTAACATAAGAAATATAAATGCGTCTAAGCAAAAACCTAATAATCTTGAGTAAATTAAGGATCATGATATACGCCTTCTTATGTTGAGCTATTAGAACAAGTAACTATACAAGGTTTTCTTCAATTAATATAATTAATGAAATATTAGTATGATACTTGTTCTATGATGATTATAAGCATTGTCGCCCGTAACACTAACTCCCAAGCTCATTGCTTGCAATTAGCGTGAGCTCCATTGGGTACTCTCGTGACGGGCTGAATTATGTAAGAGTGTCTCAGATTCATCGACTCCTCTGCTGAGGATCTCGTGAGAGGACCCATTTACATAACTAGACAAGGAATAGGCCAGAAATTTATAAAGATTATGTATTTTTAAATAAATAGAGATAAATAGAAATATAAAATGAATAAGATAAGGCTTTTAATTATAACAAGCAGACCAATCTTTTGGATAATTGGAGCGCTTGCATTTATTTCAGGTATTATATATTCTAAATTAGAATTAATGCAACTGACTCCATATGCATTTGTCCAGCTTTTTTTCTTTTCTTTTCCTTTAAGTCTATTTTGTTTTGGGATAAATGATATTTATGATTATGATACAGATATAAGGAATCCAAGAAAAAGAGAAAAAAAAGGAATACAAGGCAAACCCTTACCTTTTAAATATCATAAATTCATCTTAACTATGAGTCTAATTATTTCTTTAATAATGATTTTAATCTCTTTATTAACCTTAAATCTTTTTAACATGATAAGTAATGCATTACTGCTCTTAGTGGTTTATATATATTCCGCAAAGCCATTTAGACTAAAAGAAAAACCTATTTTAGATTCTTTATCTAATGGAGTAATGGCTTTTTTAGCTTTTTGTGTTGGTTTTAGCTACGGAGGAGAAATAATAGATATTAATAGAAAGCCATATCTTTTGGCGCTTTGTGTTGCAGGAGTGCATGCATATACAACAGCAGTAGATTATTTCAGCGATAAGAAAACAAAAACAACAACTTTTTCTGTTGCATATGGTAGAAGAGCAGCTGTTTTATTTGCTTTATTTGCATTTTTTATAGCGCTTATTTTAGGGGAATTTAGTTTTTTGGTTCAAATTTACTTATCTTCTTCCATAATTGTTTTTTTGATATCTTTTTTTTTAAATAAAGAAAAGATATACTTAAAATTATCAAAACTCCTTTTTTTATTCTTTTTTTTAACAGCTTTTTTTTATGTATATGCCAAGTTATTATAACTTGTTTTTTATTAATTAAATTTAATTTCTATTAAGGGAGCATTAAGAAAATTTTTAAATAGGTATATTCTTTCCAATGTTATAATGAAAAAAGGCAAAGTGCCCAAGCATTTAGGGATAATTATGGATGGCAATAGGAGGTTTGCAAAAAGACTTCTAGCCAAACCCTGGGAGGGGCATGAATGGGGAGTTAAAAAAGTAGAAAGGGTTTTGAAATGGTGTGAAGAGTATAAAATAAAGGAATTAACACTCTATACTTTTTCAATACAAAATTTTGACAGACCAAAAAAAGAATTTAATTATTTAATGGAGATCTTTAAGGAAAACTTTGATAAATTACTAAAAGACGAAAGGGTTTATAATAACAAAATCAGGATAAATGTAATAGGAAGGATATGGAAATTTCCAGAAGAAGTCCAAAAAAGCCTTTACAATATAATGGAAGCAACAAAGAAACATGACAAATATATTATCAACTTTGCCATGGCATATGGTGGAAGAGAGGAAGTAATAGATGCAGCTACAAAAATAGCAGAGAAGATAAAAGAAGGAAAATTAGATGTTAAACAGATAAATGAAGAAATCTTCAAAGACAATCTTTATTTGAAATCAGAACCAGATTTGATAATCAGGACAGGAGGAGAAAAAAGAATTTCAAATTTCCTTAGTTTTCAGGGAGCATACTCAGAATACATTTTTGTTGATAAAATGTGGCCTGATTTTGAAAAAGAAGATTTTGTTACGTGTCTTCATGACTATTCTGAAAGAAAAAGAAGATTTGGAAAATAAAAAAATTGATTAGTTATCTTATTCTACAACAGTTACTCTCATCTTTCCGCTGACAGGTCGTCCAAGAAGATTACTACCTACGGTTTTATAATTCAATTCAAAGTTTAGACTTATCTTTTTTCCTGCTTTTAATTGTTCAACAGGTTTACAATCAATTGCTTGTAAGGTGCCTTTTTCCCCATTTATAAGAGGAGGTAGAGTAATTTCAGTTGCAGGTGCAACACAAAAGCCAGTTGGAGGTTCATAAGTATCAGAACAAACAGAAGTTATACCATCACCAACAGGTAAAACACCGTCTGTTGTAAAGCTAACAGGTAAAGCATCACAAGAAATTAAACCAATGTCATTGGTATTACTTGGCCTAACACTTATGATTTCTAAAGCAGCAAGATTTTTCCCTATATTATTGGTTATTTCCATGTTTAAACCAGAGGATTTTGAAAAATAATATTCATCACAACTTAAAGAAGCTCCTTGTATTGAACAAGTGTCTGGCAAAAGCCCTCCCAAATCAAGAATACCAAAGCTTATTAATGCTCCAATAGCCAACATGACTACTAAGATTGCAATGCCATATATAAGTAAAGTTTCAACAGCAAGCTGTGCTTTTTTTTGAGATTTCATTTTAACCCTCTTTCTTTATAATTATTATTCTTTTCCTTTTAACTTGTTTGTAATTCTTGATAATTCACTAACATTCTCAGTAAAGGCAGGTAATACTTTTGAAAATACTTTTTCCATCGCCTTAATATCCGAGCCAATCTCAAGAATATGTTTATCATAATCATTTACTTTGCTTATAATCGCTTTATTTAAGTCAGAAAAATTGTCTTTTAAATTATCCAGTTTAATTTCCATTTCAGAAATCCTTGATTCCATCTTATTTTTCCATTCAACAATCTTATTTACATCTCTTACTAACTCACTCCATTTCTCTTCTATAATCGCTTCAACCAATTCCTCGGTCTTAACTTGATTATCTGAAAAGCTAGATGAAGTAGGAGGGTATTGTTGAGGCGGTTCAGAGAATTCATTAAAACTATTTTGCATTGGAACTTCAGAAGGAGGTCTTGTAAATAGTTCTTGTGCCTGTGGTGTAGCGGATGGTTGGTTTTGTTGTAGAAATCCCGTTTGTATCCCCTCGACTGCAATTTTTGTGTCAGCCTGATTCATGGCATCAAATATTTGTGTATTAGAATATCCTTCTCTTTGTAAATTTTGAATTATTTGATTATTAGATAAGCCCTGTTGTCTCATCTGCAAAATTTCATTTATTGCGGATCCTTGTGGCATTTTAAATTATATCTAAGTTTTAAAGGATATATATAACTTTCGCTATTTGATAAGCTATTGGTTTTTTTTAGTCTCTTTTAACATCTTTTCTGCTTCTTCTCTTGTAATAAAATCAAGAGGACGCCAAAAGTCAAGATATTTTGATAAAACATTTAAATCAGTTTTTTTAACACTTTGTTTCATCTCATCTATAAGTTTCAATAGCTTTTCATTTAACTCGGAAATTTCACTTCTCATGTCTGTTAGATTTGCTTCAAGAAGGTTTATTCCTTCAAAGAGTTCTTTTGTGTCTTTCAGCATGTTTTGCTCAGTGAACTGGCTTTTTTTCCTTAAATTAGAAAAACGCTCTTCCAACAACCTTATACGTCTCATTATTTCATCTATTTCATTAGTCACATAAGGCGGCAAAGCAGGTTGTGTTGCTTCTTGTTTTGGCGCGGATTTCTCCTTTTCTTGCTGTTGTTTTTGTTCTTGCATCTTAAAAGAGTAATTTATTTAAAGTATTTAACAATATTTTTTATTATTAGTCAGATTAAAGACTATATAAAATTTTGCTCTTAAAAAATGCCAAGCACAACAAGTCAAGAAATAAATTTTTCAGTTGAAAGAATAGGAGAAGAGACAATCCTAAGAGCAGATTTCTCAAATAGTTCTTTTTCACCGTCTATAGAAGATAGCTCATATACCATGGCAAAAGTAGTTGAGAAGCTAGCAGAGACAGGTTCTATTACGAAAATAGTCTTTTTTCAAAAAAGAGAGTACGAATATGATTTTGAGCAGACAATTATTCTAAAAGAGATTGCTTCAGTTTATGCTCAGCTTTCAAGAGAAAAAGACAGACTTAGTTTGACAGCCCTGACTTTTGGAAGATGTAAAAATTTCTCTGAAACATGGTATAACCAAATTAAAGACATACTATTTAATCTCTTATTAAAAGATCCTTTAGGTGCTTTAGTTGAGCTTAAAAGATTGAGAAGAAGGGAAAAAATAGTTCTTGAAAAAGCAGAGGATGAGATTACATCTTTCTGTACAACAAATTATATCTCTGTTTTAGATTATCTTATTGATCTCTTAGAAAACACAAAACTAGCAATAATAGCAAAACCTTCTCTTGCAGGATATGAAGTTGGAGATAGAACAATTTATAGAAAAATATTTGCGCCCACAACAAAGCCAGATTTCATGTATACAAAGCTTATGGCTTCCTACCCAAAAAATGGAGAAGAAATAGATAGCTATACTGTTGGAGATGATACAGAAATTACAATATTCAGGCTACCAGATACAACACAGACATTATATCATATGATGCCGCCAGAATTCAAGATTTCAGAGGAAAATTATGAACTTTTGGATACAGCAAGAAACATTATGGCAGAACACAAACCACAAAAATCTGATTTTGTTGATCCAAAAAGAATGAGAGAGGTATTTTTTAATGTAGGAAAAGATTTAATTAGAGAGCTAGCAGATTACAGAAAACTTTCTTTGAGAGAGAGAGAAATAGAAGAGCTTACCAACATACTTGTAAGATATACAGTTGGCTTTGGTCTTATTGAAGTTCTTTTACAGGATGAAAACATACAGGACATTTCTATAAATAGTCCTCTTGGAAGGATTCCTATGTTTATAGTCCATGGAAAATATGATGATTGTATTACAAACATTATCCCTACGCCACAAGAGGCAGAAAGCTGGGCATCAAAATTAAGAATGATTTCAGGAAGACCTTTAGATGAAGCTAATCCTATTTTAGATACAGAATTGCAAGTTCCAGGTGCATCAACTAGGGTTTCAGCAATAAATCCACCTTTAAACCCGTCAGGATTGGCATTTTCATTTAGGAGACATAGAGACAAACCATGGACTTTGCCTTTATTTATGAAATACAAGATGATAAATCCTCTTGCAGCAGGCTTACTAAGTTTTTTAATTGATGGTACAAGAACATTTATGGTATGTGGAACAAGAAGCTCAGGAAAGAGCAGTTTTTTATCCTCTCTCATGGTTGAGATAATGAGAAGATATAGAGTTATAACTATAGAAGACACATTAGAATTACCAGTTCCTCAATTAAGAGATTTGGGATTTAACATACAATCTATGAAAGTTGCAAGCTCTTTGACACAGACAGGAAGCGAGGTTGATGCTTCTACAGGAATCAGAGCAACATTAAGACTAGGAGATTCTTCTCTTATAATAGGAGAAGTAAGAAGCAAAGAGGCAGTTGCATTATATGAAGCAATGAGAGTTGGGGCAGCTGCAAATGTTGTAGCTGGAACAATACATGCAGACTCACCGTATGGATTATATGATAGGGTTGTAAATGATATAGGTGTGCCAAAAACAAGTTTTAAGGCAACAGATATTGTTCTTGTTGCTTCTCCTATAAAATCAGCAGATGGCTTACACAGATATAGAAGACTTACCCATATAACAGAAGTTCAAAAAACATGGGAAAACGATCCTTTACTTGAAAAAGGATTTATTGATTTGATGAAATATGATGCAACAAGAGATGAATTAGTTCCTACACAAGATTTGATAAATGGAGAATCAGAGGTTTTAAAAACAATTGCAGGAAAAATAGCAGATTATGCAGGTAAGTGGGATGCAGTTTGGCAGGATATAATGACAAGAGCAAAATATAGAGAAACCTTATTGAAGAAGTCAATAGAGTTAAATGACCCTGATATGTTGGAGGCGCCTTTTGTAATTTTATGTAATGATATTTATCATATAATCAATGAAAAAGTAAAAAGAAAAACAGGAAAACTTGATCATAAGAGAATATATCAAGAATGGGAAATATGGTTTGAACAGGAGATTAGAAAAAGAAAATTAAGAAAAGAAAGATAATTCAATTTTTTCTATTAGGTATATGTTTAGGAAAGACCAATACAGTTATGATACCAATTACCATATGTTCCTCCTGATTCACAGCAATTATCTTTGTTATAGCTACATTCTTCTACAGTTCCACAGATATGTATTCTTGCTGTTTCAGATGTTAAGCTAGGAACACACAAAATTAGTGCATAATAGCTTACATTATTTATCTGCACTTCATCACAAGGAATTCCTTCTCTTACAGTACCATCTCCATCAGGACAATAAGTAGGAATATTTCCTTCTGCTTCAAAGCAACTGTTTATTCCATGATAAATATAATTTACCCCATTTACAGTTGTTGTTTGATCTGGTGCATCTGGAGGTGCTATATATGTTGCATTTGTAGTATTTTCTTGGCATTTATAACATTTGTATACAATATTATTTGGTCCAACCTCTCTGCCAAGATTCTGAAGTGTAATCTTACTTGTTGTGCAAGGTCCACTAGGGCCTGGCATAGTATTATTACAAGAAGTTATTGGATTTTGGATTTTTCCAACACTATTGAAAATTTCCTTTCCAACACAAGCATTACTGCACATTTCTTCTGTCCAACTATAATTTCTGAGCTTTTCAGGTATTATGTCTTCATCTTCTCCTAGATGATAAGGTATAACAGCAATTATCTTTTTATCAATTTTCCATTTATCATAAGCAGTTAGCATTTGTTGTACATAAGCATCAACATCAAAAGAATTTGGCTTACTTTGAACGATTATTGGATGAGGTGCCCAGGCGGTTTCAGTTAATAATATTTTTCCAATGCATAATTCTTGAGCAGCACACATTTGTGGAGTGTTTTCTGTTGTAGGTGTATTTGGGCAAAAATCAATACTATCTTTAAATCCATCACCATCACTATCTTCGCACGCATCTCCGTTTCCGTTTCTGTTCCAGTCTTCTTGATCTGGGTTTGGATAATTAACACAATTATCACAAACATCTCCAATACCATCTCCATCTTCATCTTCTTGATTTTTTTGGCACACTCCTCCATTACAAACAGAATCAGAATTGCAAGTTATATCTTTATTATTTATACAAGTACCTAAATCAGGTCCATTAGGTAAATATCTGCAGTTATCAATACAGTTTGTTGTTATTGTGTCTATCTCATTTAACTTACATTTAATATCATAACCAATTTCAGGAATTCCATCATTATCAGTGTTATCATCACAAGCATCTCCCAAATGATCTAAATCAAGATCTTTTTGAGCATGATTTAAAACATTAGGACAATTATCACAAACATCAGCCCAGCCATCATTATCATTATCATCTCCTTCACTAACATCAGCGTTGTTTGGGCATTTATCTAATATATCTAAAGCACCATCACTATCAGAATCATCACAAGCATCTCCTACTCCATCATTATCCCAATCAAGTTGATTTGAGTTAGATACAGCAGGGCAATTGTCTTTTATATTTGCAAGCCCATCATTATCATTATCAGCATCATCAATTTGTGTACATGCAATATTAAAATCTGTAGAACTACATAAGGATTGTAAAAGAGAAAATCTTTCTTTATAGGCTTCCATGCCAAAAGGATTAACGCCGCCAGGATATGCATTCATCTCAGAAACCTTTGGATAAGAATGATCAGCATAAACATCTATTCCTGTACAAGCAGCAACCCCATAGTCCGGATCAGTAAATACTTTTGTTAAATATTCATTTGTTGCTATTTCTATTTTTTTTTCAAAACAGTACACTTTGAAAGTGTCTTCTATCCTATCTATGATTTGATTAGCTTTATTAAAATCAGAGTCTGCACAAGAATCAGAATTGGGTTGACCTATGTCTGAAAACACATGCTCCAATCCGTTTGCCAAATAAAAATTATACCATGTTCTTATTCTATTAATGAATTCCTTTTTCTTTTCACATACACAATCAGTATGGTCTTGATCGGTAACTATAGGGTTACATGTTAAAACAACATCACAAACAGGAGCACAATTTTCAGTATACCCTGCAGGAGTTTCCCCTGTACAATAATTATTCCCCCCACTTAAGTAATTGGTCATATAACCTAACTTTACACAATCTGCTTTTTTTAAGGTAGTGCCTCCTAAGGAAGTGTCATCAGGTTGTCCATCATATTGTTTTGCATACTCTGGGGCTAACTCACATTCTTTCATTCCTGTTGTTGGAGCAAGTCCTGCAGGCATTACTTTTATTGAGTTTGAGTGAGGCAATGCTTTTATTGCTGTGGCCATTTCAGAGAAATATCTAGCATATTCTTTTATTTCATAATCTGTTACAGATATGTCGCCCCATTCATATGCCAGATTAGGTTCTTCCCATATCTCTACATAAAGTGGCCATTCTGGTTTATCTTCATGGATTTTATTTATTAGGGCAATAGCTAGTGATTTAGAGCTAGAGTAATCATAAATTGGCTTGTTTTCTCCATTTTCATCTTCTCCATATTTACAATTTAATTCCGTAGTACAGTCTCCAGGATGAGGCCAAAAAGTGTTTAGTCTTTTTTCTTTTAATGTTAAAATAGGAGTAAGCTCTTTTTCATAGATTTTATCAATTGCTTTTTTGTATAAATCTAAAGAATTTTGTATCTCGGGGCGTAAATAAACAACAAGCTTAGCATAGCCACACGCACCACTAAAGTTAGATATACAATTTATGTCCCTTTCAATTATCATATCTGAAAAATCACCAGAATCAAGAAGCAGATCTTGAAACATTACTTGTAATCCATGAATGTTTGTTCCATCACAATTGGCAGACCATTCTGAGAGATGAGACGTAGTCCCTCTTACTTTGTTTCTTTCTATATCTGCAGTACTTTCAATAAACACCCACCTTCCATCTTCTATATAGGCAATCTTGAATTTTTCTTCTTGAGACAATCTAGAAACGTGATAATCTTCATATCTCAATGTCAAAAAGACATCAGGACTAAATTGAATAGTTTCAGGATAGAATATATATTTTATTTTTCCAAGCACGCTTGGATCATCAGGGCAAAGCTCTTTTAGATATACACTAATATTATTAACAGGTAAAGCAGAGCTAGTAATTTTTATTCCTTTAGGAATGCTTAACTCCATATCTAAGTCAGGAGAACTTAAAACAACATCACTTATTGTTCTATATTGGGAATCTAGCTGAAATTTAATAGAGTCATATCTTGAAAAAGAATATTCTCTTTTCTCAAAGTTAATTACAATCCCTTCTTTTGATAAAACAATAGGATACTCCAAATTAATAATAATTTTATCTTCACTAATTTTAACATCTACTCTATTAGGAGTAGTTCTTGCATTAACAACATAATCTTGCTTTTCAAATTTAGAAAAATCAATACAAGCATACATTCCTTTCATTATTTTTTCTTTTATTTTTGCTTCTGTATCACAAAGACCAAACTCATCTATAGATTCTAGTAAAAAAGATTCTAGGCAATCATCTATTATTTTATTCAAAGAATCACTGGAAACTTCAGAGAAAGAGGTTTGTGTGAGACTCTTCATTTCACTAAATGGATTTGTATAATATATTACGGTCCCTGCAAAAATCAAAAGGACAATGCCTACAATTACATATATGGTTATTTGAGATTTTGATTTCATATATAAAAAACAACACTATAGATATATAAACTTTTCCAGATAGTAAAGGCATACATAATTTTATTTTTTATTATAATTAAATTAATATACCAAAAATCCCGCTAAAAATAGCAAGAGAGCCAACATATACAAAGTATGCAATCGGAGCAAACAACAGCAAGTATTTTAACCCTGCTTTTATGCTTCCCTCTCGTAAATCAGCAATAATCATAGAGGAGACAATGGCAATTATAATAATACATATTTTTGAGAACATAATAAAATCCTCAGGGTTAATAGTTTTGTAGGCAAAATTAAAAGGAAGAGCACTATAAGAAGAAGTAATTGTTAATTTTTCACCTAGCCCTTGAATAATTTCCATAAGATTGAAAGAAAGGGCAAAAAGAACAGGTGAAATTATTATAGCAGTTATTGTTATAAATATAACATAACTTGTTACAGATGCAATCAACTCTTTTTTTAGATAAGATGCTTCCTTAACATTTTCCACAATCTTTTCAATAAGTTCAGAGATATTAGTTCCAGATTTCAAGCCAACAACAATCATATCTATAGATTCTTGCAATAAAGTTGAATTATATTTTTCACCAAATTCTTTTAAGGCTTCTTCTGTATCATAGCCAGCCATTACTTTTTTTGAGACGATTTCTATCTCCTTTTCAAGAACTCCAAATTCTGGCTGTATAGAATTCCATAATGCATTATCGAAACTCATACCAGCCCTTAAATTTACAGACACTTCTTCAAGAAAATCAGGCAGCACTTCTTCAATCACTCTTGTTCTATTGAATATGATAAATTCATAATAAAGCCAAAAAAATAAGAAAATCACCAAAATAACAGAGAACTCAATAAGAGTGAGTGAAATAAAAGAAGCAAAAGCAATAAAAACAGGATTTACATTTTTTATTATATTTGAAACAAAGATAAAATGAATAATAACTGTAAAAATAATCGAAAGAACAAAAACACCTCCGTATAAAGAGAAAGGAACCTTATATGTACCAGTTTTAATGAGATATTTTTTAATATTCAATCTTATCTTTGTTGGTATTATTGCTTCTCCAAGAGACTGCAAAAAGCTTTTTTTCATTCCATCACCATAGGTTTTAATGATTTGAAAAACAATACAAAAAATATCTGGATTACTAAAACTAAAAGAGCAATAGAAAGCAAAATTCTAAAGTCAATTATAATTACTCCAGGAAGAAAACTTGTCGCAACAACAAGCATTGAAGTTCCAAGAGAAGGAAGGATTGTTCCTATAATCATATAAAACATGGACATAGGGTTAAGTTTTTTCCCATATTCTTGTATTTGAATTAAATGCAATTTAGTAATGTCTTTTAGGGTTTCTTTAAGGGTTTTGTGAATATCTGATCCTGTTTTCAATGAGCTTAACAGTTCTTCCATTATTCTTGTATATCCTTTTGAAGGACTATATTCAATTGATTTTCTTATTGCATCTTCTACAGGCATACCCAAATCTATATCATAAATTAGTTCCTTAAAATAAAAACTTGACTTTGTCTTTAATTTTGATACGCTATTTATAGCATTTATCAAAGAAGAACCACTTTCAAGTTTCAGGAGAAGGTGTCTTGCTGAGTATAATAAATCAGATTCAAGAAACGCTTTTCTGTTTTGTATACTAAATACAGGGATAAGATTAATTAGATAAAAACAAAGGAAAAATGTTGAAATAAATATTATTCCAAATATAAATATAGGAAATTTTCTTGAGAGCCACAAAAAAAAAGCAAACCCAGAAAAAATAATAGAGACAACTAAACTAAAAAGATAGTTCATTTTAGAGAACTTTTCAATAGAATAACCTATTTTAGATTTTTTTAAAGTCTCTTCGAATTTTTTGGAGAAAAAAAGATATTTTTTCATTTTTAATTACATTATTAGCTATTCCTATTTATTCGCTTTTTAGCTCAAAATCAAGATTGTTTTTCACTCTTCCCATTAAATCTTCTTTTTCAGTATAATAATCACTCATTATTAGCCCTATTATATTAATATCTTCAATATTCTTATTCATCAGCCATTTTAATACCAAAATTTTTTCTTGTATATCTGAATAAATTTGTTTTATAGACATTCCAGTATAGAGATTTAAAGTTTTCAAGAGTTTATCAGGACTATTTGTCTGTCGCATAACTTCACTCATTTCATCATACTGCATAATGAGATTTGGCATAGTGTTCTGATTTATCTCAGCAATCTGGAAAGTTTTTCTTCTTCCTGTTCTTCTATTCCTATTTTGTACTACGATTAAACCGATTGAAGAGAGCAGTTGCCTAGGTAAGTTTATTGGGGGATTAGTGAGTCTTGCAATTGCTTCATCAACATTGCTTGCGTGAAAAGTTGAATAAACACTGTGGCCAGTATGCATTGCCTCAAACATAACTTCTATTTCTTTTTCCCTTCTTATTTCTCCTACTATTATTCTATCAGGCCTCATTCTCAATGTGTTTATCATACAGTCAAGCATGGTTATTTCTCCCTTACCTTCTGGGTTAGGAAGCCTTGACTGCATCGGAATCCAATGTAAAGTATCAGGAAGACTTAATTCTCTAGTATCTTCAATTGAAATGATTCTTTGATTAGGAGGGAAGAAATTAGAAATTACATTTAAGAAAGAAGTTTTTCCTGAGCCAGTCCCCCCAACTATCAAAATAGAAATTTCATATTGGATTGCTTGCCAAATTAAAGCAGCAGAAGACAAATCAATAGTTCCATTTTTAAGAAAAGAAGTAATTGCCCAAGGAGTTTTTGCGAATTTTCTTATAGTAATAGTGTTCCCCTTTGTGGTTATTGGAGACAAGGTTGCATTTACTCTGTCTCCTGTTTCAAGGTGGGCATCCAATAATGGCTGTAGCATGCTAATTCCTTTGTCCACATTTCTTCCAATTAATGTTGCAAAATGTTTTATTTTATTCTCTTCATTAAATATAACGTTTGTTTTTAACCAACCATATTTTCTATGATATACCCAAACAGGAGTTTTTGCATTGTTGACAACAATTTCCTCTAGTTCTGGATCCTGCAAAAGGAATTCTATTTCTGCTAAACCAAGACTTGTCAAAAGAATATAATTTGTTATTACCTCTATATTAGATTGATCTATTCCTGAGAACTGTGTTTTGATTAATTCATTTAATTTTATTTTAAACTTATCTTTTATCTCCTTTTGGCTTTCTGTTGTTTTTTTTTTTGTTAATTCAAAGCTTAACCCAGTTATTATGTCTGTCCTTATTCTTTCTATAATCCTTTTTGTCTCATCAGTTATATTAAGTAAAGAAAGATAATAAAAAGGAACAGGCTCACCTTTTTGACTATATATATGAATCTGTAACGGAATCTTGTTAATTTCAATGTTATAAGAATCTATTGCTTTAGTCTCCAACCTAATACCCCTTTTTTAACATTACATTAAGTAAGACTCGTCTTTTTTAAATCTTTCTACTTAACTAGCAGAATTATATACCAAGAAGGCTGTTTCCGAAAATATGCAGCAAGATAACTAAAATCATAACAAGAACAGCCAAGAAGATTATATGACCTGGTTTAAATTCTATCTTAGATTTGTATTCATCAAAATATCTTGTTAAACCAGCACCACTCATCGGCATATTTATTTTGTCTTTTGCCATATTTTAAAGGAAGAAAGGATAATTTAAAAAGATTTTGCTACTATTAATAATCTATTTTGATATCTTACTAAAAAACAATAAAATTACACAAAAACAACAAAACTGAAAAGCATATTAACTAAAAGAGTTTTTAATTATATTAACAGAAAGTAAAAAATGAAAAATCTCAAAAAACACTTTCCAAATATTTTAACTATCTCAAGATTTTTTTTTGGGGGTTTAATGCTAGTTTCTTCTTTATTCAAAAGCCACGTGTTCTTTTTATTATTTTACATTTTCGCTTTGATAACTGATATTGCAGATGGTTTTTTCGCAAGAAAAATGAAGAAAACTTCTGATTTAGGAAAAAAGTTGGACATCTTAGCTGATAACTTTATAATTTTATGTTTGATAGTTTCTTTCTTCTTACTTAAAAAAAACATTATGTTCTCTTACAGATATCATATTTTCTTTTTATTCGGGTATTATTCTTTTGTCCAGATAATAAGTATAATTTTTGCAAAAAAAATAATCTTCATGAGAACATATGCAGCCAATCTTGCAGCAATCCTCTTTCCGTTTTTAATTATTCTAATATTGTTATTCGAGTCAACAATATTGATATATCCCTATATTCTTATTATGGTATATAGTTTGAGTGAAAAATTAATACTAAACCTGGCAGAGGAGGATAAAAAAACAATTTTTCATTTAACTTCTTTAGGCTTGAAAATATTTTTTTTTCTCACATTTATCCTTCTCACTATTGTTTTGTTTTTAGTAGTTAATACAGAAAAACCAGTTTTTGCATGTTTTGAAGATGATTATTGTATATCTTTAGAAGTAAGAGATAGTGAGGAAGAAAGGGCACTAGGCTTGATGTTTAGAGAAAGATTACTTGAAAACAGAGGCATGTTATTTATTTTTGATCAGAATGTTTCTTTTCCTTTTTGGATGAAAAACATGAAAATCTCAATAGATATTATATTTATTAACTCAGATAAAAAAATAATTTCAATATCAGAAAATGCACTGCCTTGTAACAAGCCAGATGAAGAGTGCGAGTTATATTCTTCTTCAGAAGATTATCTGTATGTAATTGAAACCATAAGCGGATTTAGCGAGAAACATAATTTAGAAAAGGGGCAGGAAGTTAGGTTTTCGCCGAAAACATTTCCATAATGCTTTTTAATCTATTCTCTTTTTCACAAGTATTATAATGATAAAAAATTCCTTTATTTTTCTCCCAAAAATCAAGAGCAAAAAAGAATTTTTTTTATGGAAGCAAGGCATAAACGAATGGGAGATTTTCATAAGTAATGAGAAAATAAAAGGAATCTCACCAAGAGCTAAAAAAGAATATGACTTACTTTTAAGAGATGCTAAAAAAGCACTTTTTGATAATAATTCTTCTTTCTTTACGAACATAATGCCAACAACAGAAACATGGAGACTTTATGATTATTTCAAAGAGGAAGCTATTTTTTTAGATATTGAGACTTCTAGTGCAACAGATGCAAACTCCTATCTCACAGTGTTAGGATTATTTGATGGGATAAATACAAAAACAATGATAAAGGACATTAATCTTGATATTATAGCATTAAAGAAAGAATTACAAAAATACAAGCTGTTAATAACGTTTAATGGATCAACTTTTGATATACCTTATTTGAAAAAGAAATATTCAAATCTACTTCCAGAAGTTCCACATATTGATTTAAGGCATGTGTGTAATAAAGTTGGCCTTAAAGGAGGATTGAAAGATATAGAAAAGCAGCTGAATATAACAAGAGACAATATAATTATAGAAAGACTATATGGAGGAGATCCTTTTAAATTATGGAGGATGTTTAAAGGAAGCGGAGATGATTATTATCTTAAGCTGCTTGTTGAATATAATGAAGAAGATGTTATCAATCTAAAGAGGATTGCAGATTATGCTATTTCAGAATTAAAAAAAAATACAATATTTTTTTAAAAGATTATTCAATGCTTTTTCTAATGAAATTAATTATGAGGTTTTCAGAAATAGAAAAGCAACACTTACTAAAAGCCTGGGTGGCAATCAGTCTGGCTTTTGCTATTTTGATGTCAAATATAATTTCACCAGAATTTATTTTTTATTTTATTATTTCTCTTTTTACTGTAGGTATAGGTTTTTTATTACATGAGCTAGCACATAAATTAATGGCTCAGAAATACGGGTGTGTTGCAGAATTTAGGGCAGATGATAAAATGTTAATCTTTGCGGTTTTTTCCGCTTTTTTTGGATTTATTTTTGCAGCACCCGGAGCAGTACTTATATATGGTAAGATAAACAAAGAAAAAAACGGAAAAATATCCTTAGCAGGACCGCTTACAAATTTTATTTTAGCTTTGTTTTTTTTGATTTTCACCTTTATACTTTCTTCTGAGAGCTTATTTTTCTCTATTTTTAATTATGGTTTTCAGATAAATTCATTTATAGCGCTATTTAACTTAATTCCTTTCATGAATTTAGATGGGGAAAAAATAGTAAAATGGAACAAACCAATATATTTCAGTTTTTTAATTTTGACATCAGCACTTGTTTTTATTCCTAGGTTTTTGTAAATCTTTATAATCTTTTAAATTATCAAATATTAAAAACATATATCTTTTTATATAAACTTAATTTTGGAGTCTTATATAAACTGAGGGGGAGTTATAATGGAGAAAAATACTGCTAAAGACATTCCTAAAAAAAAGAACGGTAAAAAAGACATCGAGGCAAGAAAAGAAGCAATTTCCAAAATAAATATGACAAAAGTTACAAATTTAGGCTTGCTTGCTGTTTTGATTTTGTTGATATCATTTACTTCTGGGATAATCTTTCTTAATAGTACGGAGATAAATATAACAGAGAGCACGCCCTTATTTATAAAAAAAATTATTGAAGCAAATAATAATCTTTTTCAAAGAACATCAGAAGTGAAACCAGCAGCAGTGGTAAATAATGAGCCAATTACAATGGAAGAACTTGAAAAAGAATATTACTATTATAGTCAATTTACTTCAAGTACAAAGAGTAAAGTTTTATCTCAAATGATTGATGAAAAGATATTAATTCAAGAGGCATTAAAAAAGAATTTTAATTTTACCTCAGAGCAAGTTAAAGAAGAGATAGCAAAGGAGCTGGAAATTCAGGAAAAAACACAACAAGATCTGGAAGAAATGCTGGTTTATGTTAACTATACCTTTGAAGATTTTGAAAATAAATACATGAGAGTTATGTTAATATCAGCATTGTTAAATGAAACAGTCTTTAATAGTGTTAATGTTTCAGACGAAGAAATTAATGATTATTATTTTGAAAATAGCGACTTCTTCAAAATACCTGAAAGAGTAAATGTAAGCCATATATTAATATGCCATAATCAAAGTACATCATGTTTTAGCGATATAACTAAAGAAGATGCCCTTAAAAAGGCAAAAGAGATTAGAACAAGGCTTAATGATACTAATTTTGC
The DNA here is from genome assembly GCA_964392465.1 of uncultured Methanosarcinales archaeon. Taxonomy (GTDB): domain Archaea; phylum Nanobdellota; class Nanobdellia; order Woesearchaeales; family GW2011-AR15; genus JAAXVZ01. The sequence goes on from CAYMPC010000004.1 coordinate 27,521, forward strand.
AGAAATGGCAAGACAAAATTCTGATGAACCTGCAGCAAATATAACTGGAGGAGCTTTGCCAGGCACATACATTCCAGGATATGTTATTATGCTGGATCCATATGACAAAACCTTTTTGAATGCTACTTTTGAGTTGAACACAGGAGAGGTTTCTCAACCAGTTGAGACAGAGTATGGCTACCATTTAATAAAAGTGTATGATAAACAGAGTGAAGAGCTAATAGATATAAAGGAAGTTTATGATGAAATAAATAATACTTTAACCTCTCAAAAAGAGCAGGAAAAATTCGCAGAATATATGGGGTTGCTGAAGAACAATTCAGTAATAATGATCTTTTTAGAAAATAATTAAATTTTTTATTCTTTTTTAAATAAAAATATACATAATATATATACTAGTAGCGAAAAGTATATATAGGAAATGTGTTTCATAAGAGATATGGGAAAAAAACTTCCTCATTTCATATTTCTAATTGCAGTTTTATGTATCTTTGCTATAGGTTACTTCTATTTTTTCCAATTGTCTCCTACTTTTGTTGAAAAACCTTATCTTGAAAAGCCACTTTTTTTTGAAGAAAAAGAAGAAATTACACCTGAGCACTTAATTTTTTTGCTCAATGAAATTGATGCATTTAAACTTCATGAAATACCTTTTACTGGAGAGAAGCCAGTGATAGAAGTAGTCATAGAAAATGAAAAGCGATTTTTTACTGTTGATAATCATCAAGTTATAGACTCTACACAAAATTCTGCGGACATAAAGATTGTAACAGCTAAAAAAACAATTATAAGTATATTTAACCTAGAAAATAGCCAAGATGCAATAATTAGTGCATTAAAAGAAGGAAATATTAATATAGAGTTGCTTGAAGATGAGAAAACACTTGCCCTAAAAGGATATAAAGTAATCTATGATATACTTTCCTTAAACACTAATGAGATAACAGGACAAGCAATATATAAATTAAATCCAGTAAGAATATCAAGAAGCATAAATCTTTCTGTACTTATCTTTTTTTCACTTATTTTGGGATTAATACTAGAAAAAGAGATATAAAAAATTAAAATTTATTTTTCTTTAATCAGATTATATTTTTTCAAGGTCTCTTTGTAAATTTTATAATCTTCAGAATCCTTGAATTCTCTGATTGTTTTAGGAGGTAGCATCAATAGCCATTTATTTTGAATTTTTAAAACTTCTTTTATGTCCTTGCTTATTTTAGGAGTTTCTTTTTCATCATAATCAGCTTCTTTTATTTCTTCCTCTTCCGCAGATTCAGAAAACCAAGATTTTATTGTGCTAAAAAAGCATTTTTTCTTTTCTTTTTTTACTTTTTCTTCTGCTTTTTCAGAATACTCTTCTAGCTCTTTTTCCTCTATACGCTCTTCTTCTCTTTCTTCTTTACTCATTGGTTTCTCCTCTTCCTTTTCTTCTTCTCCTATGATAAAATCCAAAAACTTTTGGAAAATACCTTTCTTTTCAGAGTAATATTCTTTTTCCTCTTTTTTGAAGTCTTTTTCAGCTGCCTTTTCTTCTGCAACCTTTTTCTCTTTTTTCTTCTCTTTTTTTTTTACAACTGGCTTTTTTACTCTTGAAATATATGATTCCATATCTGCATTGAAGTTTTTTTGGTTAATTTTTATCACCTTAATTATATGCAGATAATAACTTGTTAGTATTTAAATCTTTTTTCCTTATACTAATCAGTTTTAGTGATTATTTGGGTATGTTTAGGTATGCCGACAAATTTATATACTAACTCAAGATAAAAAAAGAATATGAAAAGGGGTCAGGTAAGTGTTGAGTTTCTAACAGTCTTTGGATTTGTTTTTTTGATGACAATTCCTCTTATAATCATCTTTTTTGATCAAGCAGGTGGTGTTCAGGATGCAATTTCAGAAAACCATATTAGGAATATCGCTATAAAAATAACAGACAAGGCAGAATCGATATATTATTCAGGTGAACCATCAAAAACAACATTGAAAGCATATTTTCCTGAGAAAATAGAATCAATTAACATAACAAGCAGGACAATATTTTTTAATTATAATACTGCCAAAAATATTCTTCATTCAATTGAAGTTGTCTCTCTTGTGAATATTTCAGGTAATTTATCTTCAAAAGCAGGTATTCATTATATTCAAATAGAAGCAAAAGAAGGGGGAGTATTGATATATGAGAGCGCAGGTTAGTATTGAATTTATGTATATGATAATGGCAGCCACAATGATGATTATACTCTTTACAGTAATCTTTTCTGAAATTTATCAAGACAACTTAAGAGATAAAAAGGCAATCATCTTTGAAGATTTTGGTTATAGCATACAAACAGAAGTTATAATGGCAGCTGAAGCAAAGCCAGGATATATGCGGAATTTTACAGTCCCTGAAAAATTAGAAGGGTTTGGGTATGAGATTACTATTCTTAATTCAACCCTTTTAATCAATTATACAGACAACATATTTGAAATACCTATACCAAAAACAAGCGGCAATCTAAAAAAAGGCCTTAATACTATCATAAATGAGAACAACTCAATTATTTTACGATGAGCAAATTAAAAAAAAAAAGCCAGATATGGTATATTGATTTTATAATAGGTGTAACTATTTTTATTGTCATTCTAATTGTCGCTTTTAAATTTCTTTCTCTAAAATATCTTGAGCCAGAAAAAGAGATGTCTCAGATTATAAGAGAAGGAGAAAAAATATCGAATTATTTAATGACTCCGGGAATACCTTTTAATTGGAGCCAAGAACAAGTTGTTGTTATAGGTATTGTTTCTGAGAATAATGAAATTAACTTAACAAAATTAGACCAGTTAAAAAATATGAGCAAGGATGATTATACCAAAGTAAGGTTTCTTTTTGGTATTAAATCTGATTTTCTTTTGTTTTTCGAAGATAAAGATGAAAACATAATTAATCTTACAGATCAGGAATATATAGGAAAACCAGGACTTACTCTTCAAGATGTTTTGGATACCAAACCAGAAGATATGTTTACAATTATTAGATATGTTATATACAGGCATGATGACATTGCAGAGATAGTTGGCATGAAGGTTGTTATATGGAAAGAAAAATAATAAAAAAAAGCAAGAGAGAAATTAATAAAAAGTATAAAAGAGGGATTTATTTTACTTTAGATGCACTTTTTGCTACAATCTTAATAGGATTAGCGTTAATACTCTCTTCAAAATATTTCATAACAGATATAAAACAACCACAGATAATATATTATTCTCAGGACATTATAAATTGCCTTTCTAATATAAAAACATCAGAAGTCAATGACACTTATATAAACTCTTTGATACTTTCGGGAGAGATAATTAATCCAAACAATACGGTTATAGAACAGATTGGTGAATTTTATGTATTAAATCAGACAGAAAAGGCTACAAATCTTTCAGCCACTTTAAGTCAGAGATTAATTCCTGAAAAATATGGTATAGAAATCCTTGTTGCTAACAATAGGATTTATTATAATGAATCTGAGCAAGATGCGGTAAAAGAACTTATAGCATCAAGAAGACTTATATCAGGTATAGAAGAAAACAAACCATTAAAAGGCGCTACCTCAAAAGTATTTTTGGAAGGAATAAAAAACAAAAAATTTTCCTCTTATCTCTATTTTGGCGGTTTTATCGGGCAAGGGAACATAACAACGAATTTAACAGGTATTCCAACAGATGCAGATATATTAAATATTGAGATAGAGGTGGATGCAGGAGATGATTTTGATTTGTTTATTAATGATAATTTTTGTGATTCTTTTATAATAACTTCTGGGCAAACAATTGCAGAAAGATGGAATATTAGTTCATGTAAGGATAAAATTGTAACAGGGAATAACAAGTTTGATATTTATTTTAATAAAAATATCAGTAAATCCTACATTGCAGGAGGATTTATTAAAGTAGATTATCATACTCAAGAATTGAGCGGTTACTTTGAAGGTCATAAAATAAAATATCATTTTCCAGGAATAAAAGGAATTACGAACCTTTTTGATGCGTTTTATGTACCGGGAACAATAACTAGCATGGAACTTTTTATGCATTTCAAAGCAAATGAAACATCTTATTTGACAGTAGGCAATAAAGTAATCCATCAATGGCCAGGATCTGAGTTTGAACAAGACTATCTTATTTTAAACTCTAGTTTAGGAACATCCTTTTACTCAGATTTAGCCAGTGAGTTTGAATTGTTTAGCAATAATACTGTTCCAATAAGATTTGCATCATATGAAGATATTACATACCAAATAACAGGAGGGAGCGCAGATGTTGTTCTTATAACAGATATTTCTGGAAGTATGAAAAAATCAGTAGAAGATTGGAGTCTGGCAGCATCTGCAGCAGACTGTAATGATCCTGCCTTATATACAGATGCAAAAACAAGAAGAGCAAGAGCAGCAATTTGTATGGATTATTTGTTTACAGATATAGTTATGAACTATACAGGTAATAGATTATGGCCAATTTATATAAGAGATGACAGTATTATTAATTATACAAGCAGTCCATCAAGCAAATCGCTTGTAGAGCAAAGCTTAGATGCTTGGTATAATGATCAAGGGAAAGGAAAAACATGTTTAGCGTGTGCAATAAATCAGGCCTATGATCTGCTTAATCATTACAGTAATTCGTCTAGAAATAAATTTATTGTTTTGATGACAGATGGCTGTCCTACACATTGTGCACAGGGCTCTTGCACCAGCACTTCTTTTATATACGGGGTGAAACAATGTGAAGGTCTTTGTGATGTTCCTGGAGGATGTGGGGATATAGATGCAGAATGTACAGAATGCACAAATAATGATGGAGCAGCAGATAATACTTTATATTCTGCACAAAGAGCAAGGGATGATTTGAATGTAACAATTTATACTATAGGGTTTGGTCCTGTAGATGATTGCTTGCTGGCAAATGGAACACTTGCACAAGTTGCAGAAATAGGTAATGGCACATATCAATATAGTAAAAACATAAGTGAGCTTAAGCTTATCTACCAAAATATCTCTTATGAAATTTTAGAAGTGGCAAAGCAATATGCGCAAGTTGTCAGCATTAAAGAAATAGGAAACATAACAGAATCTACTTTATATTCTGATTCTTATATTGAAGTAGAATATATTCCAATAGCAGAACAACCAGCATTTGATGAGATAGCAGTTGCAATTGAAGAACCAAAATTTACTTCATGTACACCATCATTTAATATTCCTACTGGATTAAGGGTAACAGATGCAAAAGTTACTTCCTATTCAGGCGAGCATTGGACAGAAGCAGTTAATATAAATAATAATAATGTCTACAATTTATCAAATTTCCTATTAGACTATGTAAAACTCGGTGATCCTTTTTTTGTTTATGTTCCAATCAATAATATCATTGAAGGAGACAATACTCTTTTTATTGAAACAGCAGATACACCAATTAATAAAACAGGATGCTCCTACAACGACACTATTATTTATACTGGCTTAATAAAATCATCTATCTCTTATGCAGATGTTTTGCCTAATTCAGAAGGATGCACTTGGGAATTAGAATTTGAAGATGGAACAATATCTAATATAAAAGTACCAAAGACTTATTCAGGCACAAAGATATGCAATTATGCAACAGCAACCTACGATAGAAATGATTCGATAGATTCTGCAGCTTACTTATTATTTTATAGTCTTGATTATGATCATGACGGAAAAATATATGTGAATATAGACCAATATAATCTTGCTGTAAATGCAATTTCAGTTAGAATGATTCCTTATCCTTGGGGCCCTGTTGTTGCTGAAGTGAGAATATGGAAATAAAGAGGAAAAAAACAAAATGAACTCAAAAAAAGGAGTTTTTTTTACATTTATTGCACTTTTCATAATAATCCTAATAGTAGCAGTTATCTCCACTAATGAAAAATATCGATATAGAGAAAAAAGCGAGTCTATTTATACAAGAGTAAGGACAATGAATACGTTTATAGATGATTTTGAAAAAGATTTGGATAGAGAGATGTATATAGGAGGATACAGAGCCTTACTTAGTATGAATTCTTATATAAGGCAAATAGAAGATTATGTTTCAGACTTTGATACGATTTTCTCAGAAATCTTAATAAATGGCTCAGCTAATGGAACACAGATTGATTTTATGTTTCAAAATGAGACAGGATATCAAAAAGGGGCAGATCTTAAAAGCTGGCTTCAAAGAATCAATGAAAAAGCATCCCAAATGAACATAGAAGTTACAGTTGATATAACTAATATAAGTATGATACAAAGATCTCCTTGGTCAGTAGTTTTAATCTTTAATCTTACTGCTTATATAATTGATATGAAAGGATTGGCAACATGGAAAATAGATAGGGTTTATGAAAAAGAGTTTTCTATTCTTGGATTTGAGGATCCTATGTATATAGTTGAAACAAAAGATAAAGTCACTAATATTATCAATATAACTCCAGATACAGATTTTATTGATGATGCCACTATGCAAACAGATGTTCTTGAGGCACATATAGCTAATTCTTATTACATTAATAATAACAATGCTCCAAGCTATTTAATGAGATTTACAGGCAATATGTCTCCTTCTCCATATGGAATTGAAAGCCTGGTTAACCTTGACTATTTGGATGTACAAGGGATACAACCCTTTAGGAGATCAATAGTTGATTATATCTATTTCTCAGATATAATTACTGCAGATTATTGTAATGTTACAGGAACAGACCTTCCTTCTTGGTTCAGGATAGATGATACAAGTGCAATACTTTATGAAGCAGATAAATTAAGTATGACTAACTGTACAATATGATAAAAAACAAAACTAAACATAAAATTTTATGCCAAGAACAAAAGATTTTAAGAAGTGTCTTTTCAAAAGCAATAGGGTTGATGTTCTCTAAAAGAATAATAGACAAAGGTCTTGTTTTTGTTTTTGACAAACAGATGAAAGTTGACCTGCATATGTTTTTTGTCTTTTTCCCTATTGATGTTATTTTTTTGGATGAAGATAAAAAAGTAGTTGATTTGAAAAAAGAGTTTAGGCCATTTACAATATATCTTTCTAAAGAAAAAGCAAAGTATATCATTGAGCTTCCTGAAAAGACAATAGATAAATCAAAAACAGAGATAGGTGATAAGATAGAATTTTGAAAAAAGTAAAAAAATAAAAAATTAAATCATCTCTCCAATTTCTACTTCCTCGTTTTGATCAACAAGCTGCGAAGCAATATATCCTGTTGTTTCTGATTCAGGCTCTAGCTCTGAACCAGTATCCTGCTGAGGTGTAGTATCTGCTTCTTTTGTACATGAAACAACAAATAAGCTAGCTATCAACAACAAAGAAATAACAATTATTGCAGTTTTCATTCTTCATCACTCCCATTTTGATTGCTTTTGTTTTCTTTAATTCTATTTTGGATTGTTTCTTTAACTTCTTCCATTCTTTCTCTTATTTTTTCTTGGGCATAGGCACCGAGCTTAGCTTTTTTTTCAGCGAAGGTAGTATCATTGTTATTCAAAATATTTCTAACTTTTTCCATCTCTTGTTTTCCCAATCCCAACTTTTTTCCTAAAGCATCATGTCTTAATAACTGCACTCTGATTCTCTCTTCTTTAATGCTATTTAAGAAATCCTTTTTTTCTTCTCTTGTTAATGACTTGAACTTTTCAACAATCAATCTCCTTAGTTCTGCAGTAGTTATTTCTTCATTTTCAATTTTTTCAACAAGATCTTCATCTTCCAAACCTAACAAACTAAGAAGGGCAATTGTTCTATTCTTGTTGAAGTTTTTCATAGCTTGCAATATCTCCTCATTTATATTTTCAATTTCAGAGAAATCTTTTTTTTCAACAAGCTCTTTTATTTCCTGTCTCTGTTCAACAGTAAGGTTAGTTCTAAGTATTGTTTTAAATTCGTGTGTCAAATTTATTGCTTTTGATTTAAGACCAACAAATTCCTCAACAGCTTCTTCTGGTGTTGTATCTTCTATTCCTTCTATCATTGTACTGAGTTGTTCTTTAGCATCGTTTAATTCTCGTATTATCTCTTCCAATCTTGTTGTATCAATATCATAGCTCTTTTCGCTTATGACAGTTAATACATGCTCACCATATAGAAAGTTTTTAGTTATGCTTTTTTCTAACTGAAGCAATCTGACAGTTGCACCATGACCAATATGCATAATCTCTGCTTCAGTCATGTCTTGTTGTGTTGTATCTTCCACTTCTGTTTCTTCTTCTGTCTCTTCTGCTATTGCAACAACAGAAAATAATGCAATTGCAAAAAGAAGCAAAAAGACAAACATTTGTTTCTTATCCATTTTGTTTTCCTCCACTTTTTTTGATTCATTAACTTTTTTATTAATTAAATGTAAAATGGAACAGCATATAAATGCTACTGTAAACAAGATGGAACAACATTGAACAATAATAAAAAACCAATAAATTTATTTTTTAAAATCCTCATTCAAAAAAATGACATTAACCATCCCTCTTGACTGTTTCTGAATTATATTTTTTTGTTTTAATAATTCCAAATTTCTGGATAATGTTGCTTTAGGCAATTTAGTTCTATGATTCAACTGTTTTTGTGTTATAGGCTCTTTTGCTTGCATTAATATATCAAGAATAAGTTTTTGGTTGTCAGTCAGAGTATGTTTTATTATTTTTAATTTATCTTCCTTTACATTTTCTTGAGCTTTATTTTCTTGTTTTGCCGTTTTTTTTCCTTTGAAAAATAAGCCTAATGAAAAAACAGCCAGAACAACAGCAATTACTAAAAAATTATAATCTATTCTGGTTTTTTTTAACATAACATATTGCACAGCAATTTCAACAGGCTCATTTTTTCCTATAGCAATAATCTTTAAATTTGGCGATTCTGTTATTCTGAAATTTCCATTAACTTTAATATAATTTATCTCTATATCTTTTGGAAATTCAATAGAAACAAAAAAATCTGAGAAGTTTTCTTTAGTTGTGAAATTAAATAGCCAATAAGGTCCTTTTTTTGACGTTAAATAATCTGTTTTTTCAAGGTTTAAACTAGGATAATTTGAAGTTCCTTGTATATAAACTACACCAATCTCATCAATTTTTAAGTCAACATCTGCATAATATTCTAGTGAGACTCCTATTGGTAAAGATACAAAAAGGAGTAAAAAAAAGACAAGGAATCTTTTCATTATTTATTATATATTGATAAGATATTTAAGTTTTTTCTATTAAATTCTATTAAACTAATCAACACTGGCTTAGATGAGGAAAGATTTAAAAGAAATAGCCTTTTCCAAAGGGGTAAGCGCAGGTAGCGAAGTGGCCAAACGTGACAGCCTCAAGTCACTTGAGGGTTGAGCCGAAAGGCGATGATAATCTCGTAAGAAAGCTGTTGGCTTAGTGCCTTCGCAGGTTCGAACAATCCAAAAGATTTCGAAAGTCCTGCCCTGCGCACGTTTTTTCTTTTTGAGTGAAGGATTCACAATTAGTATTATAAAAAGTAAATTTAATATAATTAATTGAATAAATAAAACAAATGGATGTGTTTTTTCACTTAATCATTGGAATGATTATTTCCAACATTTTCCTAGGTAAAATTCTTTTAATTGTCGTTATTGCAGCGGTGCTCCCAGATTTAATAGGAACAACATATTTCTATATATTACTACTCAAGAACAGCTCCAAAAAATCTTTTAAGGCATTTTTTAAAGATTATATGAATCATATTAACACAAGAACGTTTTTTGGAAAATTAGACATGGCGCTTTATAGAGTCACACATAGTTTATTTGGCTGGCTTTTTTTCACTGGTTTGTGTTTTATTTTTTACAAAGAATCTTATCTGGTAATCTCTTTGGCGTATTTATCCCATCTAATCATAGATCCCTTAGTACATAAAAAGGATTATGCAACAAGATTATTTTATCCTTTCTCAGATTTTCATATAAAAGGGGATGACTGGAACCATAATGTTAAAAGGTATTTGTTAGTTGATTTAATTGCATTAATGGTTTTTTTCATCATTTTCTTTTATTGAAAGTTGAATCTTTCTCTGTGTATGTTTTTTATCTTATTAAACACAATCTTTTTAATAAACTTGTTTGCTTTCTCATTATTGAATTAAAATGCAGATAGAGACAATAATCACACTATTATCTTACTTAACATTAATAGGAGATTTGTTTTTATTATTTTTACTTGGCGTATTTATTTTGATTAGATTAAAAAACAAAGCAGCATTAAAGATTTCAAAAGCAATTGGAAAAAATTCAAGTTTATTCTCTTTTGTTGTTGCCTTAATAGCAACTTTAGGAAGTTTGTTTTTTTCAGAAAGTGCAGGATTTCTTCCTTGTAAATTATGCTGGTTCCAAAGAATATTTATGTATCCTTTAGTTATTATATTAGGAATTTCTTTTTTGAGAAAAGAGAACATAAGTAAATATGTTATTGCGCTAGCTGCAATAGGAGGAAGCATATCTCTTTATCACTATGGATTACAAGTATATACTACACTTACTAAAGTTTCTGCTGTATGTGATGCAACAGGTGTTTCTTGTGCTAGTGATTATATATTTCAATTAGGTTATGTAACTATTCCAATGATGGCATTAACTGCTTTTTTGATGATAATAGCATTACAACTAATTAAGAAAAAAAATAGTTAAAGCTTAATTTTTTAAATACAATAAGCTTAGCTTTATTCATGACAGACATAATACTAAATAATATGCTTTTGGGAGCAATAGTTGTTTTTTGTTTACAAGTAATAGGATTTATACTTGGTTATTCAGGAAAGACAGATAAATTCACGGATTTATTTTATGGGCTTAGTTTTGTTATACTGGCTTTTTTTTTATTGGTAAAAGAAAAGATGTTTTTTCTTCCGCAAGTAATACTAGTAGCAATGATTAGTTTATGGGGATTTAGGCTTGCAGGATATTTGTTCTATAGGATTTTGAAAACAAAAAAAGATTCTAGATTTGATGAGATGAGGAAGAGCTTTATAAAATTCGGAGGATTTTGGTTTTTACAGGCAGTTGCAATTTTCCTGATTATGCTCCCTTCAATTATCTTTTTAAGTTCTTCTTATGATGTGCTCTCTTTAGTTAGTATTATAGGATTGTTAATCTGGATAAAAGGATTTTCAATTGAGACAATAGCAGATTTCCAGAAAGATAAATTCAAGCAAAAACACAAAGACAAATTTATCAATGTAGGATTATGGAAATACTCAAGGCATCCAAATTATTTTGGAGAGATGTTATGCTGGATAGGAATTTTTGTTTATGCTATTCCCGTCTTATATGGATGGTTATGGTTAAGCATTATCAGCCCGATTTTTATTACAACACTTTTGCTCTTTGTATCAGGCATTCCGCTTCTTGAGAAAAAAGCAGATGAAAGATATGGTAAACTTAAGGAATATCAGGATTATAAAAAAAGAACAAGTATTTTTATTCCGTTACCTCCCAAAAGATTATAAATATACTTTTAATTTAATTTTCTATGGCAAACGCATCTGATCTTGAGAGGGGAAAATTCTTTGAATTAAAAGGAGAATTATGGCAAGTATTACGGAAAGGGGTAATTAATGTTGGCACACATTCCCATACAAAGCTTTCTTTTAGTGTCTGCGATTTATCTGGAAAAAGAGAGAGAGACATTATATTAGGACATAATGATAAAGTTGATATGATTGATATCATTAAAAAAAAAGCAACAATAATCTCAAAATTAGATAATAGAGTGCAAATAATGGATGTGCAGAGTTATGAGACCTTAGATGGAGATTGTGAGCCAGAGATCTTGGAAACTTTGAATGAGGGAGATGAAATTATCTTCATTGAGTATAAAGGAATAAAAGTATTAGGAAAGAAAAAAAATCAATAAATTAATTCCAGCCTTCTGCTCTTAATTTTTCAGCATCTTCTTCTGTTAATTCAATTTCATAATAGAAGGTTGTCTGGCAGATATCACATGCCTCGCAAACAACCAAATTTGTTTCAACTTTTTCAAAGTTCAGTATTTCTACCTCATATTTATTGCTGAAATATGCAACAGCTAGTTCCTTTTCAGTTGGCTCTTTTACAAAATTTATGTTTCCTTCCTCATACCATTTTTGCCATGGTGTTTGCTGGCACTGCATTGGCTGATATCTCAAGCTAGTTTCGCTGTTTGAATCAGGAGAGCATTCATTTCTGAAAAAAGCCCACTCATCACATTCTGTTCCATCTTTTAGAACACAAATGCCTTGCTGTCCAGCTTCAGTTTCTACTATTTTTATTGTCCCTCCTTGCTCTTGACAATAGACAGAGGCAGGGTTTGCTATGCCTGGTTTTTCATCATTTTTTGTACATGCTACTAATACAATTAATCCAAACAAAAGCCCAAGCACTAAAATTTTTTTATTCATTAGTATCACCTTATTTCATTATATATATTATACAAGTAATACATATAGTATATATAAATAATATCTTAGTTTTAATTTTGCTTGAAGTTATCATTTTCTAAGTTATATTAATAACATTAAACTTATAAATAATTAATACTTTTTTATAGCAAATAGATTCAAATGGAATTTCCAACAACAAATAAAAACTCTTTCTGGAAAAATATCTCTAATGAGCAATGGAATGATTGGCACTGGCAACAGGCCAACAGAATAACAAAGATAGAGCAGATTAAAGAAATAGTTGGAGATAAACTTACAGAAGAAGAGAAAGAGGCTTTTTCTAAAACCTCTCTTAATTTTTTGACAGCAATAACACCTTACTATTTTTCTCTCATTAATTTTCAAGATAAAAAAGATCCAATTAGAATACAATCCATTCCTCAGCATGAGGAAACTCTTCCTCATATAGATGATGTGGAAGATCCTTTGGCAGAAGATCATGATATGCCTACTCCAGGATTGACGCACAGGTATCCTGACAGGGTTTTATTGTATGTTACACACAATTGCGCTGTTTATTGCAGGCATTGCACAAGAAAAAGAAAAGTATCAAATCCAGAGTCAGCAGCCACACTAACACAGATAAATCTGGGATTGGAGTATATAAAAAACCATAAAGAAGTAAGGGATGTTGTCATATCAGGGGGGGATCCGTTGTCATTATCAGATGAAAGATTGTTCAAGATACTTTCAGATATACAAGATATACCTCATGTAGAAATGATGAGGATAGGCACAAGAAATTTGGTTACTTTGCCTCAAAGAATAACTTTAGATTTTGCAAACAGACTAAAAGAATTAAATTCAAGAAAAATAAATGGAAAAAGAAAACCCATTTACATAAATACACATTTTAATAATGCAAAAGAATGCACAGAAGAGTCAGCAGAAGCAGCACATAGAATAATGATGGCAGGCAGCTCTCTTGGAAATCAGACAGTTCTATTAAAAGGCGTTAATGATGATACCAATGCCATGAAAGAACTTAATATTAAGTTGCTTAGCATGGGAATAAAACCCTATTATATTTATTTATGTGATCCAACACCAGGCACAGGTCACTTTAGAACAAGTGTTGAAAAAGCCCTTGAGATAATTGATAATATAAGAGGCCATACTTCTGGCTTTGCAACACCTCAATTAGTAATCGATGCTCCAGAAGGAGGCGGAAAAATATTAATACCAAATGGAATAGTTGGAAGACACGTCAAGAAAAAATATACAGCATGGAAACTTATTAATTTTGAAAAAAAACATTTTTATTATGTTGCGCCAACAGACACAACAAATTATTATGAAAACTATAATAAACCATGCCCTCCTGATTTTGATTTAAATGAATTAAAGAATTCTTATTTGAAGAATGCTTTTGAAAAAGGGCTCATTGTTTAGTTTTTTTTTGATAATAAGTATATTTGTGTGTTTTTCCTTTAACTAATTCTTTAGGATATCTCTTATTATTTTTTTCTAGTTTTTTATTGAATTCTTCATATAAATCAATCCCCGTTGCATTGCTAAACGCTATAAGAAAATGCATAATATCTGCTATTTCCGAGCCAATTTCTTCTCTTTTTTCTTTTAATGTCTGCCATGACTGCTCTGTTGTATTCCATTCAAATAATTCAAGAAGCTCATTTGCTTCTATTGAAAGAGCGGTTGCCAAATCTTTAGGATTGTGAAACTGCTCCCAATTTCTTTCTTTAAGAAATTTTGAAAATTTCTCTTTCATATCTTCAATTTCAGATTTCATTTTATTAAAGAAATAATAGCTTTTTTTAAAAATTGTGAATTAATTTCATGAAGGAAGAGTTGAAACAGTTATGTTTTTGTAATCAACTGCAGAAGAGCTTCTTGTTATGAATAATTCGTAGAAATATCCTGTGTCTGAGTTTAGTACTGTGTCATTATACTCATTATTTGTCCCTCTGTAAATCAAAGAACTGTTTCTTTTTAGATCAGCAGAAATATATTCTCCAATAATCCACCATCTTAGCAAAATGCTTGATGGCCCTGCTTCAAAATATATATCTTTTTCATTTTCTTGTGTAATTAAGGTTAGATTCACATTATCAAATATAGTGATATTATAATAAACAAGCAAAGAGTAATTATATTCTGTTTCATTTTGTAATTCTGTGTCATTATAATACAACTCAGTTCCATTGTATATTAACGCATCATCTCTAAATAATTCAGAGTGATTATATGGGCCAAACACAGACCAGTTCATAAAGATACTTGAATTGGTTATTTCTGGAGCATTGAAATCTAATATCCAGAGAGAGTTAAACTCCGCATAAAAAGTAGCATTAACATATAGAGTTTCTTCTGTTGTTGAATTTACATAAAGTTCATAGAAATAGCCAGAGGTGTTTTCTACGTCTGTATCATTGAAGCTTGTTAATTCACCAGAATAAATTAAAGTTCCATTCTTGAACAAATCAGCAGCAAGGTAATTACCAGTTATGCGCCATTTCACAAATATATTTGTATCATAAGAAACACCTTTGTATAATCTTCTTATCCCAAAGACATCTTCTGTTGTGACATTTATTGTATTTGAGGCATTGCTCTCTCCTATGCTTTGGTTATAGGCAGTAACATTATAAATATAGTTTGTCAAAGGAAGAAGCATTGTATCATTGTAGCTGTTTGTTTCTACAGATGCGATTTTTTCTCCAAACCTATAGATATTGTAAGATTCTGCTCCTTCTACAGAATCCCATCCTAAAGAAATGTTCTCATAATTTTGAGATATATTAATAAGATTTTCAGGAACAGGGAGATAATCAGGAGTTAATCTTTCAGTAGCAGCGAGGAAATCCTCTTTTTTCACATACCAATCATCAGGATCATTATTTGGCTCAACCAAGAACCAGCAGATTCCATTTCTTAAAGCAGTCCCGAAAACTAATAAAGTTTGACCTTCAAAACAAATGTCTTTTGGACAGAATTTCAAATCTTTATAACTCAAGTGGCACTCAGGAGGAATAACCCTATATTCTATATCTATATATTCTTCTTCATCTTCGCATGGAGGATACATTGTTACTTTAGTATCTCCTCCTTCACAGGTATCTCCTCCATTTCCAGGAGGTATGCATTTATTATCTACACATTTACCTGGATTACAATTCTCTGGAGTGCATTGCTGTCCATTATCTCCATCATTTAAAGCATCAGTAATTTCATCTTTTGTAATACAAGTTGAAGAAGAACCAGAATTAAGAACTCTTCCGGTTATTGCGACTACTGCACCAGCATCAAGACCATCAGCAGGATAGTTTTCACAATGAGAGCACTCACTTCCACTAACTTCCTTCCACTTTTCTCCATCACACTTAAGACAAACACTTTCACCATCACAATAATAAGCGCCATTAAAATTAACAGGACAATACTTCTCTTTTTCAGGAGTTAGACATTCCTCAAGTTTCTTTTCTTCATAAAATCCATCTTTGCATTCATAGCATTTGCCGCCTATTATCTTTAAACCCTTTTCGCTTTCGCAATTGTATTTAAATTCAGGAAGTCCAGCTCCTGCAAATGTTATCTTTGCTCCTCCATTGATGCAGACTTCTTCTGTTGATTCCTCGCTGTTTAC
>CAYMPC010000005.1:0-13660 GCA_964392465.1 uncultured Methanosarcinales archaeon
TCAAAAGCAAATCTCTCAGAAAAACCAATCTACCTTACAGATGAAAATTTTTTTATTTATTCTGAAAAAGAAATAAAACAGTTTGTTGCTTTTTACAATAAATATATTAAACTTCCTCTAATATTGCAAGTTGATCCTAGATCTTCTAAATTCTTATTAAAGTTTCAATATCTCTCAAATTTAAAAAACAAATTAATTTTGCACATAGGTCTTCAAACAGGTTCAGAGAAACTTAACTCTAAATGCTATAATAGGAGCTTGACCAATACTCAGATCATATTAAACCACAAAAAGATGTTATCTGTTTTAAAAAAGACCAAAAAAAATATCCAAATAGATTACTATATACTTTATGCTAACCCCTTAGAAACAAAAGAAGATATCATAAAAACAATAAATCTTATTTTAAAATTAAAAGGGGCAAGATTATTGCTTAATAGTTACTCACCTATAAGATTTACTGTTCTTGGAGAAAAAACACTGCCTTATTATGACGGGATTTACAGTTTTTTTAACACAAAAAGCTCAATTTTTGAGAGGTATGGGTTTTATTATACTTTCTTATTTTTTATAGATATTATGAACCGAAATAATCTAAATAAATTACTACCTGCAACCTTTAAAAAAGCCTTTATAACAGAATTTTTTAATAACAGGCTATTTTCAAGGATTTATTGTTTTATTATTAAAACTAAAACAAATTTAACTTTTATGTATGCACAAAATAAACTAATACAAGAGATTAAGAAAAACCGAAAATGAAAAAAAAAGTATTGTTGATTGCATTTTATTATCCAAGCTTACCTGGTATAAGATCTGTAGGTAAATTACTTAAAAAAAAATATGAAGTCAACTATTTATTTTTTATGGATGTTCCTCCTTTTCTAATATATTCAGAGGGATGGATTCTTAAAAATTTCAAAAAGGAAAATTTTTTAGATTTTTGCACAAAATTTGATTATATCTTAATTACTTCGACTTCTGTTGATAAAAAATTTACTTTTTACCTATCAGACCTTTTGAAAAAAAGCCTGCCTTCAATTAAGATAATAATAGGGGGTTCATTAGGTATAACAGAGCCAGAAGAATGCTTGAAGCATTCAGATTTTGTATGTATCTGGAATTCCTATAAATTGTTGGATTTTTTAGATTTTTTAGAGGGTAAAACTTTAGAAAACAATATTTTAGTTAACTTTAGAGCAAGAGACAAAAAAATCAAGACAGCAATTCAATCGCCGCCCACCTATGACGAAATGCCACTTCCTGATTACTCAAGAAAAAACAATTTTTTTTATACAAAAAAACAGATTTTTAAATCAGAAAACTATGATTTTTCTTTTTTTTTCTGTGAAACTTCCCAAGGATGTGTTTATGATTGCTCTTTTTGTACACAATCTATATACAGAAAAATAAAAAAAATTAATAACCTTTCTTTAGTACTCAAAAGCACACCCAAAAAACTCATATCTAGATTAATACACATAAAAAAGAACAATACGTTTGGATATGGGATCTTTATTTCAGATGATGATTTCTTTGTATATTCTAAAAATGAAATAAATCAATTTGTAAAGGGCTATAATAGATTTGTAGATTTGCCTTTGGTAATTCAAGCAGACATTAGGTCTCCTGGCTTTTTAAATAAATTTGAAGAATTATCATCTTTAAAAGCATATACAGAGCTTTATATAGGACTTCAATCAGGATCAGAAGAATTTTGCCTACATGTTTATAATAGAAGGCAAAGTAATGAAAATTTTGTTTACTACCATAACCAAATGAAGGCTATTCTGAAAAATAAAAAAAATTTTAGAATTTGTTATCAGATAATTTATGCAAACCCTTTAGAATCAAAAGAAGATATTGTTAAAACAATTAACCTAATGTTAAAATTAGGAGGAGCAAAGTATAGACTTAATAGTTATTCTCCTATCCCAAATACAAACTTGGGAAATAGAATGAAAGGTTATTACTTAAACATTAATAATTTTTTGTATCCAGACATTGCAACATTTTTAAAAAATGGTTTTTATTACTTCTTTTTATTTTTTATAGATTTCATGAACAGAAACAGATTAGGCAGGTTTCTTCCAAAAGAGTTAAAGCCAAACCTTTTGACTGAATTTATGAATAACAAGTTTTTTTCTAGAATTTTTTATTATTATATAACAAAAAAGATAAAAAAAAATTTAGGGGCGGATCAAAAAAAGGAAATAAATCAGATAAGAGCTAAAAAATAGAGTGATTAGTTGTTTTTTAATATGTTTAATTTTCCTCTCTTTTCAAAGCTAATATGTTCTTTCTTATGAATACTAATTTTATAACTTTTCCCTAATTTTTTTTTAACTTTTAGAATAATCTCTTCTTTTTTTGTTTCAGTAAAGTTCTCTTTTATAACAACATTAATCTTAAAAGATTTTTCTTTTACTTCAAATGAAAATAAAAGTATAATATCAGAATAATCTATCATAATATCAATTATCTCTCCAATGTGGATATATCCTTTTTTTATATTTAAAAAATAATTTTTTCTGCCTAAAATTCTATTTAGAGAATTACCTTTCAAATCTATAATATCTTCAGTATTATATCTTATTAAAGGCATGAAAAAATTTGAAAATGAAGTTATAACAGCATTTCCTAAATTTTTGTATTCTTTAAATCTAGGATTTTCAATGCACTCAAGATAAGAATTATCAAAATTATCTTTGTAACCTTCCTCTTCATTTTGCTGGTATGCTACAATGTTAAATTCAGTTAAGCCATAATTGTCAGTAATAGGGCACGAAAAAATTTCTCTAAAAAAATCTCTCATTTTTGGAGTAGAGATTTCTCCTGTTAAGAATATTCTCTTTATATTTAAGCTTCTTAGTAAGTCTTTTCCATAATAATTTGCAAATTCAAATAATTTGAAAGGAAAATAATAGAGATATTGAACTTTATTCTTTTTAATTAAATCCATTTGTTTATCAGGAGTATAAGTAGGTAAAATAAGGATTTTTTTGCTAAGATTAAATCTATTAAAAGAGCTATTCTTCTCTTCTTTAAACCAATAAAATCCCAATCTGTCAAAAACATTATAACCTTGATTCATTAAGGATCTTATAAATATACAATTATTATAATCCTGTGCCTCCTCATCTAGATAAACAAAGAATCTTTCATTAGTTGTTCCGCTGGTTGATAATATTTTATAGTCTTTTAGGTTTTTTTTTGGGATATAATCTTTATAATTTGAAAGTATTAATTTTTTGTTTATAATCGGTATTTTTTTTATATCTTCTATATCTTTTAAACTAGTTGGATCAAATCTTTTTGAATCATATAGTTTTTTATAAAAAGTATTGTTTTTATAAGCATAATTGACAATATTTTTTAAGAAGAAGAGAGTTAATTTTTTTTTATTTTGTTCATCATACTTGTCTTGCAAAAAGGTTCTATATAAATAATAAACTTCTCTTAATAACATATATTTGATTATATTTACGTAATTTAAAAACCTTTTTGTATAGTTGTTCTTGAGCAAACCCCCTAGAGTAAATAAACTTATAAGTTCCTTTTTCTTTTCTTTTCTTATGGAAGTTATGTTTGTTAATTATGGAAAGCCTGGGGATTGTAAACTAGACAGCAGGAGGGGCCTAGGGATATCTTACCTTGTTTCTTTTTTGAAATCAAAACTAAATCTTAATATTAGTTATTTTGATTTCATTTTTCCAGCAAAACAAACAGACACTTACAAAGATATCGAAAAAAGGGTTTTAACTTATATTTCAAATAATAAACCTTCCTATGCTTGCTTTTCTTTTTTCTATGAGGATTTTGATCTTCTTAATTCCTTTATTATTCAATTAAAAAATATTTCTTTTAATACAAAAATTGTTGTTGGTGGGATACTTTCTTCTAGTTATCCAAAAGAAATATTAGAGAAGGGAGCCTTTATTGACTACATTATTATAGGAGAGGCAGAGCTTCCTTTGTATAACCTTTTTTCAGGCAAACAACTAAATAAGATTAAAGGAATAGCATATAGATCAAAAAAAAAAACAATCATTAATTCATCCTCTTATTTTATTGATTTGGATACTCTTCCCTTTCCAGATAGAGATATTTTAGATAATAAATTCAATCTAGAAATACAAAACGAATACTTTGGAAAAAGAAAATTTTTAAATATACTTGGGAGTAGAGGTTGTAATGCAAGATGTAATTTTTGTTCACATCCTTTTTCAAATAATCTCTATAGACAAAGATCTTCAAAAAATATAATAGAAGAACTAGTATATTTAGTTAAAAAATATAATATAAGAAATTTTATTTTTAATGATATTAACTTTGATTGTAGTAAGAGAAGACTTTCAGAGCTTTGTCTTGGTATATTAAAGAGAAAAGAACTTAATAAAATAAGGTGGACAATAGAGACAAGGGCTCAGGATTTTGATATGGATTCTTTAGTTCTCTTAAAAAAGGCCGGATGCTATAAACTCTCTATTGGCATTGAATCTGGGTCAGAAAAGTTGTTAAAATCTATGAAAAAAGGAACAAATTTGTCTCTTTACAGAAGATGCTGTCATTTAATAAAAAAAGCAGGTATAAAACTTGAAATTTTAGTAATGTATGGTTATATTGGAGAAACTTCGGGAGATAGCGATAAAACAATTAATTTAATTAAAGAGATTAAACCAGACACAATTCATCTTACAAGATTTATGCCTCTTATTGGAACACGGGACTATATTTTTCTAGTCAAAACTAAAAAAATTGAATTCTTTAAAAACACAAAGCTTTCTAGTAAAGATTATATTGATAAAATTAATAACTTAAACTATACTCTAATGTCAGATTCAGAGTTTATAAAAAAAAAGCAGGAATTAGAAGAAGTATGTAAACCCTTTCAATTTTGGTTTGTCTTTGATAACCTAAGTTTTTTTGAAAAGATTATGTTTTTATTAAAAAAGGAAAACCTAAAAAAAACATATAATTATTTTATTAAAAATCCAAGTTATTTATTTCACATTCTATTTAATCCTAGATAACTTTTCTTAATCTTATTTTTAGCTATGCATTAAAAAGCAGAGCAAAGTATAAAAATAGAAAGAAGATTATTCTTGTTAATGCCAAGATGTTCTGTCTGTGGAAACAAAATTGAAGTAACTTTTTTAAATAAATTATTAGGTACGATTATAAAAGATAAAAAGGGAAAACAACATATGATTTGTTTTGAATGTCAAAAAAAGTTTCATAACAAAGAGATTCTTTTATCTAAGCTCAGATAAATCAGCTGTGTTTTCCAATGTTTATAAAAATGAAAAAAAAGAAAGTCCTGCTAATTACATACAACTCTCCGATGCATATACCTTTAAGAGTAATAGCTAGCATAATAAAAGAAAGATATGATATTAGTTATCTTTTTATTTTTGATATGATCTATATGTTTTTTAGAGATAAAAAACTTCACAAAACAAATTATTCTATTGAGCAAATTTTGGATTTTTGTAAAGATTTTGACTATATTTTGATATCAACAAACGCATATGATAAAGACTTAACCTTTTACTTGACTGATCTTCTAAAAATCAAATATCCGCAAAAAAAAATTATTTTAGGAGGGCCACACGCAATCTTTAATCCAGATGAATGTTTGAAACATGTTGATTATGTCTGTGTATGGGAGGGGTACAATATAAATGATTTATTTGACTATATCGAAGGGAAATATAAAAAAAAAATACTTTTTAATTTTAGAGTTAAAGGAAAAATAAAAACAGAGTTAAAGACCCTGAAAAGTTTAGATATGTTGCCTATTTTAGATTATGAATTAAGTACAAATTACTTTTTCTTAAAAAACAAGATAATAGGCCCTCAAAAATACCTTCCAACTTTAGTATGGTATGAGACATCAAGAGGCTGTATGTTTAGCTGTTCCTATTGCAGTAACTTTAAACTAAACTTAATAAAGAAAAAAAATTATTTACCTCTTTTAACTTTTAGTTCTGCAAAAAAGGTAATAAATGATCTGAAAAAACTTCTTGAAATAAATAAATATCTAAGAGAAATTAATTTTACAGACGATAATTTTTTTTTCCATAGCAAAGAGTTTCTATCTCAATTTGTAAAGGGCTATAATAAATATATAAATAAACCTCTTGTTTTTCAAATAGATCCCAGGGCAAAAGATATACAAGCCAAATTAAAGATAATAATGAATGTTAAAGCAAATTTGGTTATTATGACAGGCATTCAATCAGGTTCAAAAAAATTTAATAAACAAGTATATAATAGATCTCATGATTATCAAAAATTAATAGAGTTAAACAATTATTTGATTAGCACATCTAAAAAAAACTTTTTGAATATGTATTATATGATTCAAGGAAACCCTTTAGAATCAAGAAAAGATGTTCTTGAAACAATCAATTTCATGTTGCAATTAAAAAACGCGGTTTTTATCATACCTTTTTACACACCTATACCTAATACCCCCTTAGGTGATAAACTAGAAAAAGAGTATAATGATTTGAATACTTTTGCGTCTCTTCCATTTAATATCTTTAAAAAACATGCTTTTTACTATTTTTATTCAATGATAATTAGCAGATTCAATTACATTGGGTTGGGATTTTTATTACCTAAAAAATTTTCACAGACGTTTTTTACGGAGTTTTTAAATAATGCTTTTTTTGCTAGGTTATATTATCTTTATATCAATATACACAATTATTTAATTATAAAACAATTGAGTAATAGTATAATTTTATCCATTAAAAATAAATAACCTCTGGTAAATTTTTATTTTTTTATAAACCAAATCTATTTGAGTAATTAATTATTGTTAATTTTCTTTTTTCTTTTTTCATCTCTTTTTTAAGCTTTTTTATCCTTTCTCTTATAACTCTCCAAGAAACTTTCGGAAATAAAAGAGTAGAAGTAGTGTTTGGCTTTTCATTATATATCCATACGCGAATGTCTTTTAAATCTGCTTTTCTGATAAACTCAATTGTTTTATCAAAATCCTTATCTTCTTCAGTTGGAAATCCAATCATTATTGACCCACTAAGATTGATGTTAGGAAGCTCATTTTTAAAATATAAAATAAAATCTTTTAATTCCTCCAATGAATAATTAGCTCTTTTCATTTTCTTTAGTACTTCTTTACTTCCGGATTGTATTGAAATCTCTATTTCTAATACCTTGTTAGGATTTTCTTTTAATAATTTAATTAATTCGTTTCTATTTTTTAAAAGCTCTTTTGGAGAAAAAGAAGAAGTAAATCCGATTGTGTAATCTCCTTTGTATTTGAAAATAGTAAATAAAAGGTTAGTAAGAGAAGTATGGATATCTCTTCCATATGAAGCAATGTCCTTGTGCAAAAGATAGAATTCAGTATATCCTTTTTCAATACCTTTTTTGAATTTTGCATTAATCTCTTTAATAGTTCTGCTTTTTGTATTTCCATGAACTCTTTTAATAGCACAATAAGAACAGGAATAACTACATCCGGTTCCAGTTACAATATAATACTTTTTTTGATTACCTTTTGCCTTTTTTTTAGTTATTTTATTGCCTAATTTAGAGCTTGCATACCTTATAATTTCAGGAAGTTGTGGGAATATCTCAAAAACAGCAAAAGGCGAATTAATATCAAGAAAGGTTTTTATTTTTTGAAAACTAAAAGAAGGAGATATAATATTATTCTCTTCAATAACTTCCTTTTTTTTTAATTTAAGAATATTATTGACTTCATCAAGTTTTAAGGGATGAATTGTTGGTCCATTAAAAATTTCCTTAAGTTTTTTAGGATTTATGATAGGCAAACAGCCAGTAACTATTAATTTACTGTTTTTTTTCCTAATATTATTTATTCTTTCAATATTTTTTATGCTCTTTTTTTCATTAAAATTTACATGTGCACAAGTAGAAACAAGGATGATATCTGCGTCTTTTACTTTATCTGTCTTAAAATGCCCGTTTTTAATAAGATGTGTGCTTAATGTTTTTGAATCAACTTTCCTTTCTGAACAGCCATAATCAAGAATAAAAAAAGATTCCTTCTTTCTCTGCATTTATCTTAATAAATTATAAACCTTTAAATAATTATATCTACTTTTATCTATATGCTTTTTATTAAAATGGTAAAGCGTTCAAAATGTGGCAATAAAATTGAAGTAACTTTTTTAAATAAATTATTAGGTACGATTATAAAAGATAAAAAGGGAAAACAACATATGATTTGTTTTGAATGTCAAAAAAAGTTTCATAACAAAGAGATTCTTTTATCTAAGCTCAGATAAATCAGCTGTGTTTTCCAATGTTTATAAAAATGAAAAAAAAGAAAGTCCTGCTAATTACATACAACTCTCCGATGCATATACCTTTAAGAGTAATAGCTAGCATAATAAAAGAAAGATATGATATTAGTTATCTTTTTATTTTTGATATGATCTATATGTTTTTTAGAGATAAAAAACTTCACAAAACAAATTATTCTATTGAGCAAATTTTGGATTTTTGTAAAGATTTTGACTATATTTTGATATCAACAAACGCATATGATAAAGACTTAACCTTTTACTTGACTGATCTTCTAAAAATCAAATATCCGCAAAAAAAAATTATTTTAGGAGGGCCACACGCAATCTTTAATCCAGATGAATGTTTGAAACATGTTGATTATGTCTGTGTATGGGAGGGGTACAATATAAATGATTTATTTGACTATATCGAAGGGAAATATAAAAAAAAAATACTTTTTAATTTTAGAGTTAAAGGAAAAATAAAAACAGAGTTAAAGACCCTGAAAAGTTTAGATATGTTGCCTATTTTAGATTATGAATTAAGTACAAATTACTTTTTCTTAAAAAACAAGATAATAGGCCCTCAAAAATACCTTCCAACTTTAGTATGGTATGAGACATCAAGAGGCTGTATGTTTAGCTGTTCCTATTGCAGTAACTTTAAACTAAACTTAATAAAGAAAAAAAATTATTTACCTCTTTTAACTTTTAGTTCTGCAAAAAAGGTAATAAATGATCTGAAAAAACTTCTTGAAATAAATAAATATCTAAGAGAAATTAATTTTACAGACGATAATTTTTTTTTCCATAGCAAAGAGTTTCTATCTCAATTTGTAAAGGGCTATAATAAATATATAAATAAACCTCTTGTTTTTCAAATAGATCCCAGGGCAAAAGATATACAAGCCAAATTAAAGATAATAATGAATGTTAAAGCAAATTTGGTTATTATGACAGGCATTCAATCAGGTTCAAAAAAATTTAATAAACAAGTATATAATAGATCTCATGATTATCAAAAATTAATAGAGTTAAACAATTATTTGATTAGCACATCTAAAAAAAACTTTTTGAATATGTATTATATGATTCAAGGAAACCCTTTAGAATCAAGAAAAGATGTTCTTGAAACAATCAATTTCATGTTGCAATTAAAAAACGCGGTTTTTATCATACCTTTTTACACACCTATACCTAATACCCCCTTAGGTGATAAACTAGAAAAAGAGTATAATGATTTGAATACTTTTGCGTCTCTTCCATTTAATATCTTTAAAAAACATGCTTTTTACTATTTTTATTCAATGATAATTAGCAGATTCAATTACATTGGGTTGGGATTTTTATTACCTAAAAAATTTTCACAGACGTTTTTTACGGAGTTTTTAAATAATGCTTTTTTTGCTAGGTTATATTATCTTTATATCAATATACACAATTATTTAATTATAAAACAATTGAGTAATAGTATAATTTTATCCATTAAAAATAAATAACCTCTGGTAAATTTTTATTTTTTTATAAACCAAATCTATTTGAGTAATTAATTATTGTTAATTTTCTTTTTTTTAGCTATAAAAGACACTAACATTTAAAAAAGAGTTAAAATTATAATTTTTCTATTAATAAATGCCCCTGTAGCTCAGCGGTTAGAGCGACTGTTTCGTAAAGATACAGACAGTTGATGATATAAATATTGAAAAAGTGTATGGGTAGTAGAGAGGAAGAAATAAATAACTTAAAAAGGAATATTTATTCTAAATTAAAATGGCAAAATGTTCAATTTGTGGCAATAACTTATAAGTAAATTTCTTGATAAACTAATTGGTAAAATTGTTAAAGATAATAAAGGAAAACAGCTTTTAATCTGTTTTAGTTGTCAAAGTAAATTTAACTCTAAAGGAGACATATTAAAAAACTTTGCTAAATAAAATTTAATCCCAAGCTTTTTCTTAAAATTTGAAAAGCAGATCTCAGAGTAATTTTCAGGAAAGAGATTACAGTCATTATATCTCAAAAAACTTGTCTCAAGAGTTTCTAGTTGCATCATTTTGTTAAAACAGAAATCTTTGTGAGTAGAAGGAAGAAGAACGCACATGCTTATTTTTTTTGAAGGGGATATATCTTGTCTTAAAGCAATAGCTTTGCTTAAACCAGTTAGACAAGAAGCATATTCGTTATTTTTAAAATCTTTACAAAGAGAAGAGGTTTCATTGTTAGTTGAAATGCCAAAATAAAAGCCGATTCCTTGTATACATTCCTCTTTATATTTTTTATCAACCAACTCACAAAACCGTTTGCTTTGGTTATAACCAGATGTTTGGAATAACGCAAAAGCCAGATGATCAAAACATAAAAAGTCCTTTATTTCTGTAGATTTCTTACACAAAAGAGAAATTTCTTCATAATATTCATTTGACTGTTCAATCATTGATAAACCATCTGCTATGACATAAAAGCATTCGGCTTTCCATAATTCATTTTTTGTTTCATTGCACAGATTAGATATAGCCTCAATTTTTTCAGATGTATTTTCATATAAAGATAGAGAATAACTTGCAGCAATGAAAAATATGCATCCATCTATCAAATTTGAATTATTTACCTCGTTACAAATATCTTTTGATTTATTTAAGCTGTTTTTTGCATTAAATGCAACATACTTATAGACGCAATATAATTTATTATATTTGTCATATTTATTACATGATTCTAAACTTGATTTAAAAAAAGTAACATTCTTTTTATTTACAAGAAAAGGAATCATATGAGGCCTATATCGCAACCTTTGGGATACATATTGCAGATAAGGATCTGAAATAAAAATATAATTTTCAGATAGCATATTAGCATTATCTGTCCCAAAATAGCACATATCTCTTTTGTGAATATCAGTAAATATTTGACACTTTATTGAAGGATTCTTTTCAAAATAGTATTTTATTATGAATAGGAAGATGATCAAAATAATTAAAGAAAATAAGATGATACGTTTTTTAGTAAAACTCATTGTCTATTGATAATTCTTTTTACTATTTAAAAACTTCTTTCAATTATTTTTTTTATTTCTCTTATTAATTGTTTCTGAATTGTTCTACTTTTAGTTTAAGCATTTGATGCTATTAAAAAAGGTTTCATGTTTACTGGCAGTTTCAAATATTTTTAATTTTTCTTTTTGGCCATAAAAGACACTAACATTTAAAAAAGAGTTAAAATTATAATTTTTCTATTACTAAATGCCCCTGTAGCTCAGCGGTTAGAGCGACTGTTTCGTAAGGATACAGAAAAAACAGTAGGTCGGGAGTTCAAATCTTCTCAGGGGCTCTTTTGTTATAAAAATAACAAATATTCTTTTTTTTGTTTTATCTTATCCTCAAAAACATTTTTAAATATACTATTTTTAACTTAAAATATGGCTGTAGAAAAAGTATCAATGAGGGAGGTAAGAAAAAGATATAGAAAGCTCCCTATAGATAGAAAATGGATTATTCTGGCTCTTGTCGTTTATATCCTATGTTTAATATTGAAGATTAACATAATTCCGCTTTTATTTTTGACAGTTTTTTGCGTTGCTAATGCAATCTTGCTTTCTATAGATAGATATGTACAGGCTCCTTTGGATTTAGAATTATCCACTTTTTCTGCTGTTTTGATGACAACAAACTATAGTATCAAATGGGGAATCGCAGTTGCAGTATTGACAAAATTAGCAGCAATATTTTACAATAAGAACATCAGAGTAGACCATGTTTTTATGATTGGTGGTTATGTGATAGCCGCAATGTTTGCAAATATGTTCAAAGGAATGCCTATTGTTTTGCTTGGTATCCTTGTTACAATTATAGTCAATATTTATACTGTTTTTATATCAAAATATGTCACAATGCTCTCAAATTATGAGATTATGACTTATGGTGCAAGTAATACAATGTTTAATATTGTCTTGTTTATTGGTTTTTCAGAAATTCTCTTAAAAATAATGCTTTAATTTGTTATTAGGATAACATAATATTTTTATACTAATATTTTTATAATATAAAAAATCAAAAAATATGGTTAACGAAGTTAACAATCACTTTAAACTTATTCTAAAAAATAAGTATAATCTAAAATTTTTTTTTGCATCTGTTTTATTTATTTTTATTTTGTCTTATCTTATTGATATAAAACCTTTTATATTCCTTATTCTTCTCTGTTTTTTAAACACACTTCTCCTGCTTTACGATAGATATGTTGAGCTGCCTATAGATATTGAGCTCTCCACCTTTTCAGCAGTATTAATGACCCTAAAATTCGGATTAAATTGGGGAATTGCTGCAGGAGTTTTGACAAAACTTGCTGCAATAATTTCTAATAGAGATTTCAATAAGAATAGTATTGTTTCTTTAAGTGCTTATGCTCTTGTTGCTGTCCTAGCAAATATTTTCAGGGGGTTGCCCTTTCTTACATTGGGCATTATTATTGCAGTTTTAATTAATTTATACGTAATTTTGTTTTCCAGATTTATACTCTTTATGTCAAATTATGAAATAGCAATGTATTCTATAAGCAATGTTATATTTAATATAATTGTGTTTATTGTCTTTACAAACATTTCTTTATTGTTTGGGATATAATCATCAAATTTTTATAAACAAAACATTCCCTTTATCTATGGAGCATTATTTTTCAGAAAAACAGGAATCTAAGCTAGATTTGAAAAAAGTAAATATTAAATTAAAAAGAATGAATTTTGAACTGTATTCTGCCTCAGGAATCTTTTCAAAAGAAGGCTTAGATAAAGGCACAGAACTTTTAATTGATTCTGCAATTATAAATGAAGGTTCAAATATTCTTGATATGGGATGCGGAATTGGTGTTGTCGGCATCTCAATAAAATTACTTAATCCCAGAACTAAAATTCTTATGGTTGACATAAATGAGAGGGCTGTAATGATAAGCAGGAAAAATATTGAATTACACAAATTAAAAGAAACAGAGGCAAGAAAGAGTGATGTTTTTTTAAAAGTAAATGAAAGTTTTGATACTATTTTGGTGAATCCGCCGCAAACAGCAGGAAAAGCAGTTTGTTTTAAGATAATTGAGGATTCTTTTAATCATCTTAATGAAGAAGGTACATTACAATTAGTTGCTAGGCATAAAAAAGGAGGAGAGACCCTTCAGAATAAGATGGAAGAAGTTTTTGGCAATTCTGAAACACTAGCAAAAAAATCAGGGTTTAGGGTTTACCTTAGTAAAAAGAAAAAATGCAAATAGGCCAACTGAATATAAAAGGGAAATTATTTCTTGCGCCAATGTGCAATGTTACAGCACTTCCCTTTAGATTATTATGTAAAAAATATGGAGCAGCATTTGTTTATTCTGAGATG
>CAYMPC010000005.1:13760-17266 GCA_964392465.1 uncultured Methanosarcinales archaeon
TTGGTAGAAAAAATAGCAAATGCTATTAAAATTCCACTTACCTGCAAAATAAGAATTTTAAATAATGAAAAAGAAACTCTTGAAATTGCGAAGCTTATTGAAAAAGCAGGAGCAAAGGCAATTACAATACATGGAAGAACAGCAAAACAAAAATATTCAGGAAAGGCAGAATGGAATATTATTAAAAAGGTAAAAGAAAAGGCAAAAATTCCTATTATATTAAATGGAGATGTCAAAGATGAAATTTCAGCAGAAAAGGCATTTTCTTTTACAAAGTGTGATGCTGTTATGATAGGAAGAGCAGCAATAGGAAATCCTTTTATTTTTAAGAGAATAAGCTATTATTTGGGAACAGGAAAAAATCTTGAAAGACAAACATATAAAGAAAGGATAAATGATTTTGAGGAATTTTTGGGGTTATGTAAAAATTATAGTTATATTAATTTAACTTATATAAAAATGCAGGCTTGCAATTTTGCAAAAGAATTCATAGGTGCATCACGAGTAAGAGATAAAATAAGCAAAGCAAAATCAGCAGAAGAAATAATTAATCTATTAAATGAAAAAAATTAAAGTTCTTTAATTATATTCATGCTATAAGTAACTAGCCTTATTCCAACGCCTAATTTTAAAAGAGAAGAAAGCAAGCCCATGTGTTCTTTTCCTGTTCCAGAAGCAAGATTTAAAGCAACCTCTGTTCCTGTAATTCTTTCTTTTAGTTGTTTGGTAATTTTGTCAATTATTAATTCAATGGGTTCTTCAAAATTAATAACAACTAATTCTGTTTTTTCATTAGCCTTAAAAGTATCTTTTCCAAATTGATTAGTAATAAGAATCACTTTATCCCACTCATGATTAGTTATTAGTTTTACCACTTCTGTCCATGTTCCTTTTCCAGTTGATAATACTGCCACTAGTTCTGTCATATTTTTTTAAAAAGTCTTTATGTTTTTAAAAATTGCTGCTAATATTATTTAGCATAACTTTTATAAAATTCCTTTTTTTTATTTTATCCATGCTTTTCACAATAGGGGAATTAATTGACCTTGTAATAATGGTTTTTGCAATAGGTTATATCTTTTCTACATTTATAAAAAAAGAGCCAACAGAAGGATATGATCCCTTGACATATTATAAAAAGAGCACTTTTTTCGAGGATATCAAATATGCAACAATAATAGCAGCCCCTGCAGTTGTTCTACATGAATTAGCTCATAAATTTGTGGCAATGTCTTTTGGTGCAACAGCTATTTTGCATGCGCCAATAGAATGGTATGTTCTTGCAATAATAATGAGAATTCTGAAATTTCCTTTGTTTTTTTTAGTAGGAGGATATGTAGCACATACTGCTTTGCCACCATTGGAATCTGCTGTTGTTTCAATAGCTGGACCATTAACAAACTTAATATTATATGGGACATGTATAGTTTTAGTGAGGTTCAAATTAATTCATAGAAAACATTATAACACAATAGGAATAATAGGAAAATTGAATCTCTTTTTGTTTATTTTTAATATTTTGCCTTTACCTGGATTTGATGGGTTTAATTTTATTTCTAGCTTAATGAGATTTTTCTTTTAGATTTATTAGTAAAATATATATACCTCCAATCATATAAAAGCAATATAATTTGAAGAGAGGAGTGGGTAGTTGAAAAAAATAAAATTATTTTTAATAGCTTTGTTCTTTATTTTAGTCTTATCCCCTCTTCAAGCATTAAATATGGAAATGGTTAGTTCTGAGATAACTTCAGATCCAGAAGGATACTTGACTAGTTCTACTCTACTTGGTTGGTGTAATGCAACAGATGATGAAGGAGAAGAATTAAGCTATAGCTGGAAATGGTTTCTAAATGGAGAATTAATACAAAATGGTTCTCAAACTAGTTGGTGTTATCAAGAGACAGCAAATATAAGCACAGAGTGTGGAGGATTGGATTCAGGGAATTATAGTAATGAGGGTAATTGGAATCCAACGTATTCTTATGAGTATATTATTGATGGTGATTGGGATACTTATGCTGTTCATGAGAGTGGATTTTCAGCAACAATTTACATTAATTATACAAAACCAGACTTTTCTACAAACAATTCTCTTTGGCAGATCTACGGAGATATTGGAAAAACAAATCTTTCTTTTCCTGCTTCATGTTGGGATAACGATGCTAATAAATTAAGATTAAAAGCAGTTTCCCTTGAATCAGGGATGTTTTGGATTACAGAATGGTATTGTTTTAATGGAGCCTGGGAATTATTACAAACAAATGCTGCAATTAATGGATATATCTTTGAAGAAGCGATGTGGTGGAGTATTTACAATTCTCAGGAACAAGCTATAGAAGTAAATGTTGCAAATATTACAAGTGATTTGCTTGATGAAGGACAAAACTGGACCTTAGAATGTACTGCTTATAATTTAACAAATTACTCTTCTCCTTTAAATTCAACTACTATAAAAATAAATGAAAAGCCGATTATTACAGCATTCTCCCTTATTCCTATTCAACCAAATACAAGTTCTAATCTTCAGTGTAATGCTACAGTACTAGATGATAATAATGCTTCCCTTATTGTTGAATACTTCTGGTATAATCTAACAGAGTCAGGATATGAATTTATATTAGGAGGAAATAAAACAGTAAATAATAATTCAAATACAGTCATTACTACTTTAGGATTTGGTAATACGACAAAAGAAGAAACATGGAACTGCACAATAAGAGCTTATGATGGAGATACATATACAGAGTATAATTCAACAATCACAAATGCAATTGAGAATACTGCTCCTGTTCTTTCTTTAGCTGAAATTACTTCTTCTCTTATTAACTTCAGAAATAATTCAGTTCTTCTTGGTTGGTGTAATGCAACAGACAATGATAATGATCAAGTTTCCTATAGCGCAAGATGGTATAAAAATCAAGAAGTTTATGAAGAAATTATTCCGGAATATATCTCTGCAGGATGGAGCCATGCATGTGGTATATTAACAAACGGCAGCGCATATTGTTGGGGATGGAATCATTTGGGTAGACTAGGTACAGGGATGAGCTATTCAGACTTATCAAATTCTTCAAATCCAATTGCAGTCAATAAAAGTTCATTATTTAAGAGCATAAGCACAGGTCGATCTCACTCTTGTGGTATATTAACAAATGGTAGTGCATATTGTTGGGGAGACAATGATGCAGGCGAATTAGGCTATGGAGGAGAAGATTCACAAAATAACCCAGTGGCAGTCAATAAAAGTTCATTATTCAAAAGCATAAGTGTAGGAGCAAACCACTCCTGTGGTATTTTGACAAATGGTAGTGCATATTGTTGGGGAGACAATGAATATGGTCAATTAGGAACAGGAATAGATTATGCAACTTTACAAAATTCTTCAAATCCAGCAGCAGTCAACACAAGTTCATTATTTAAGAGCATAAGCGCTGGGCATTTTAATACATGTGGTATTTTGACAAATGGTAGTGCATATTGTTGGGGAGACAATGAATATGGTC